>CAJKZL010000024.1 GCA_905204385.1 uncultured Odoribacter sp.
GTATTTTTTTCCCTAGAGGATAATCTCCCGTACAACCAAGCGGGTCTTGGGAGGCAGTTCTTCTATTGCACGGTAGATATTGAAAATGAGTTCGGGATCGATAGTCGGGCTTTCTTCCTCGATCAGATCATATCGGAGTTTATTCAATTCCGAAGAGACCATTTTTTTATGTTTGAGCTTATTAAGACAGGCATTTTTAACCGAACGGAAGAGATAAGTGGCAAGCGTATCAGGGACTATGGTCCGGTACACCTCTCCTTTCATGAAACGATAGAACACTTCCTGCACCAAGTCTTCGGCATCCACCAAATTAGAAATCATAGAATCGGCAAAAAATACTAAAGGCTTATAATAGCGTTCGAACAATAAATCTCCTCCTGTATTCCGATCCTTTTGCAAAGTTTCTAATATGATATCATCTTTAACCACCACACTTTGTAAATTTTCTATCAGAACAAAAATATACTTCTCCGCCTGATTAACCATAAAAATCAGCTGATTTATTCGCCAAAAACCAGAAAAAAATAAAAAAGGCAGTTGTAACGATTGTACAACTGCCTTTAAATCATCTTGCTTTAATTCCTTACTTATTCCGGATAACGGATTTCTTTTACTCTTCGATCCATATCCTTCACCCGTTCGGGATACGTTGCCGCCACATTATTTTTCTGTGCCACATCTTTCCGCACATTGAATAACTGCGGTTCCTTCATTCTTCCGGATTCCATAGGAGCCACCCAGTATCCTTCGTGCACCATAGGAGGAATATAAATCCAGTCTCCTTTCCTCAGCAACACATTATCTCCGCAAGCATCCAACAAAAGTTCAGAGCGTCCTTTCCGGGATTTTCCCAACAAAGCATTCAGCACATTCTCCCCGTCCCTCGTTTTATTTTCCTGCCCCAGCATGGCTGCAAACGAAGCATAAAAGTCCATTTGACAAACCAGGGCATCGGATTTACCGGGTTTGATTTGTCCCGGCCAACGGACCAACATAGCTACATGCGTCCCGCCATCGTAAGAACTGTACTTTCCGCTGCGGAAAGGACCGGCAGGCTTATGATCCCCCAATAACTCGATAGCCTGGTCCTGATATCCATCATCCAGGATAGGACCATTATCACTGGAAAAAATGACGATGGTATTTTCACTCAACCCCAGTGAATCCAAAGTCTTCAAAAACTCGCCCACACACCAGTCGGCTTCGAGCACCACATCGCCCCGCGGTCCTAAAGGGGACTTACCGGCAAAACGGGCATGGGGCACGCGCGGTACATGAGGTTCGTGCAAGGCATAATAAAGGAAAAAGGGCTTGTCCTGGTTTGCTGAAACAAAATCGGTGGCTTTGCCCAGGAAAGTATCCGCCATATCTTCGTCCACCCACAAGGCCGATTTCCCCCCTTTCATGTAACCGATGCGGGAAATCCCGTTGGTAATGGATTGATTGTGGCCATGGCTCGGTTTAATCTTCAATAATTCCGGATGATCCTTCCCGGTAGGCTCCCCGGGAAAATTTTTCCGGTAACTCACTTCTATCGGATCGTTAGGATCCAGGTTCACCACCCGGCCGTTTTCTACAAACACCGTAGGTACCCTGTCATTCGTAGCGGCCGTAATAAAAGAGTAATCGAAACCGACCTCCCGGGCCCCGGGAACAATTTCCCCGTTCCAGTCTACATTTCCCTTTCCTAATCCCAAATGCCATTTCCCGACAGCTCCGGTTACATATCCTGCTTCTTTCAGCATTTTAGGCAAAGTGGGACATTCCTCTTTGATGATCAAAGGTGCATTTCCCGCCAATACCTGTGCCCCTTCCCGCCAGGGATAGCGTCCCGTCAACAGGGAATAACGGCTGGGAGTACTGGTTGCCGAACTGGCATACCCATTGTAAAAACGGATCCCTTCATCGGCAATCCGGTCTATATTCGGCGTTTCAATCCCGTTTTTTCCGTATGCACTGATATCTCCGAATCCCAGATCATCTGCCAGAATGATCACGATATTCGGTTTCTTTACAGGTTCTTTCGCCTCGGTGAGCTGTGCCAGTAAGGCACAGCCGGCCAGAGGCAGCATATTAACAGTCTTCATCATTTTTTTGCCTTTTCATATTCTTCCTTCAACAAGGGCCAATTGGGATCATAAACATGTTCCTCGTTCATGATTTTCAGCAATTCCTCTACTTTTCGGGGATATTCCGCAGCCAGATCATGTACTTCCGAAGGATCGGCAGCCAGATTATACAATTCCGTCTTTATCTTATCCGCCCCCTGGGATACTCTCAAACGCACCAGTTTCCAGTCACCCTGACGCAACGCCTGACGGCCGCCACCCTCGTGAAATTCAAAATAGAAATGATCGTGTTCTTTCTGCTTGCCCTTACCCGTTAACAAAGGCATCAGACTCACCCCGTCGATTCTGTCCTTCACCTTCACTCCGGTCAACTGGGCAAAGGTAGGCAGCATATCCCAGAACGAACACATAAAGTCCGTTTGTCCTTGTTTCACGACCTGAGGCCAGGTGACGATAAAAGGCACACGGATACCTCCTTCATAAACATCCCGCTTGTAACCACGGAAAATGCCGTTGCTGTTGAAGAATTCGGGATCTGCTCCGCCTTCCATATGGGGACCGTTATCGCTGCAAAAAACGATAATCGTATTATCGTACAAGCCTAACTCTTTCAGTTTGGCCACTACTTGTCCCACATATACATCCAAACGATAGATCATGGCAGCGAAGGTGGCATGGGGCTCCTTCTGCGAACAATAGCCTCCTTTACGGAACATGGGGCCGGAGTCACAACCCTTAAAAGGCTTTTCCGGAAATTTTCCCCGGAAATTTTGGATGATGCTGTCTTCCGGCACGATCAGCTCGGCATGCGGGAGTACATAAGGTAAAAACAAAAAGAAAGGCTTATCCTTATTCTTATCCAGGAACTGCAATCCCCGTTCGTGAATCAAATCCTGTGTATAAGTGCCGAAACCGCCGTCGTAATTATCCGTAAGTTCAACCCGTTTTCCGTTATCCCATAAATGATCGGCATAATAATTATGAGCCAGCAATTGGCAATTGTAGCCAAAGAAATCGTCGACCCCCTGCTTGTTCGGATCGCCTTCGGCTTCCGGGGCCCCCAAGCCCCATTTTCCGAAACAACCGGTGGTATAACCGGCATTTTTAAACACCTGGAAAATAGAATTTATGCCGGCAGGAAGCGACATCTGTCCTTCTGGTTCGACCTCTTTATTTCCGCGAATCGGTGCATGGCCCGAATGCAAACCCGTCATCAGGCAAGCCCGCGAAGGAGCACTGACGGTCGTTCCCGAATAGCATTGTGTAAAACGCATTCCCTCAAGAGCCAGACGGTCGATATTGGGAGTACGGAATTTCTCCTGACCGTAGCAGCTTAGTTCGCCATAACCCAAATCGTCGGCAATGATAAACACCACGTTCGGGGATTTCTTTTCTTGAGCAGGAACACCGGCCATTGCCTGTCCTACACTCAGTCCGGCCAATACACCGGACCAAATCACAGTTTGCTTCATAATATTCAATTTATTAGATGAGATTTTTTCCCAAGGACGGTTAAAAATATTCATGTATTCGGTCCAAAACTAATAAAATAATTCAAGGGAAACAGCAGAGATAATAAAAAATTTTATATTCTCTCTAAAAATTATCTCTTACAAAGCATTTTTCGGAAATACAATCCGCAGCAGTAAAGGCAGATCGATATCGTAAAACAATTTACGGTTTCCGTCTGTAACTTCCGGCTTCCTCTATAGCGATGTAAGGAAACCTGTTACAAACGAAAACCGCAATTTATATTCAGGTAAGCCTGGCTTTGCTTACTTATCGTTCATCGAAATCAGAAATTCCTCGTTCGATTTGGTTTTTTCCAACCGGTCTTTCACAAACTGCATGGCTTCGACAGAGTTCATATCGGTGAGATAATTACGCAAAATCCAGATCCGGTTAAGCGTATATTCTTCCATCAGCAAATCTTCGCGGCGCGTACTGGAAGCCGTAATATCCACAGCCGGATAGATTCGCTTATTCGACAATTTCCGGTCGAGTTGCAATTCCATATTACCTGTGCCTTTGAATTCTTCAAAAATCACATCGTCCATCTTAGAACCGGTTTCGGTTAAAGCTGTGGCCAGAATGGTCAAAGAGCCTCCCCCTTCGATATTCCGGGCAGCCCCGAAGAAACGTTTAGGCTTATGCAAAGCATTGGCATCCACACCACCGGACAACGCTTTCCCCGATGCAGGAGAGACCGTGTTATAAGCGCGGGCCAAACGGGTAATGGAGTCCAGCAAAATCACTACATCGTGACCGCATTCAACCATTCGCTTCGCTTTCTCCAGCACATTGTTAGCCACTTTCACATGCCGTTCCGCCGGTTCGTCGAAGGTGGAAGAGATCACTTCGGCCTTTACGCTCCGGGCCATATCGGTGACTTCCTCCGGACGTTCGTCGATCAGCAGGATGATCAGATATACTTCCGGATGGTTTGCTGCGATAGCGTTGGCTATTTCCTTCAACAGGACAGTCTTACCGGTTTTAGGCTGTGCTACGATCAAACCGCGCTGTCCTTTTCCGATGGGAGCAAAAATATCGACTACGCGGGTGGACAAGGTAGCTCTTCCGCCGCCGGTAAGATTGAACTTCTCATTGGGAAACAAGGGAGTCAGATGATCGAAAGGAATACGATCCCGGACAGCATCCGGAGATTTTCCATTGATTTTTTCTACCTTGATCAGAGGAAAATACTTCTCACCTTCTTTCGGAGGACGCACCGTACCTTCGACAGTATCACCGGTTTGCAGTCCGAACAATTTAATCTGGCTCTGGGATACATAAATATCGTCCGGTGAGTTCAGATAATTATAATCGGACGAACGCAGGAAACCATATCCGTCGGGCATGATTTCAAGCACACCCGAATTCAGGATGATTCCCTCGAACTCATAATATTTATCACGCTTGTCAAACCGCATTTTATTAGCAGGCGAATGTACATTTACATTCCCGTTTTCCTTGCGATTCTCCTCATAGCGGTTATTTTCATCATAGTGATTGTTTTCTTCAAAACGATTTTCCTGGATTTCTATGCCTTCATTGTTCGTTTCTACTTCCGCAGGATAATCGTAAGTTTCTTTTTCAAAATCCTCATCTACCCCGCCAAAGTCCAGATCTTTTTCTATAATGTCATCATGTACATAATGTTTCGGACGTTCTTTCTGACCGGCCGGCTGCTGGCGTTTAACGAATTCCTTGCGTCCCTGGCGGAAACCCTCTTTCTTTTGGGGACGATTATCTTCGCGACGGCGTTCTTCCCCGACGGGCTGTTCTTCTTTTTTTACCTCTTTCGGCATTTCCTCCGGTTTTACTTCCGGAGTCTTTGCTTCTTCTTTCTTTCCTTCTTCGCGACGGTTAAACTTCTGTACTCCTCCTTTGGAATCACCGACCTTTTCAACGCCACCCCTCATTACCCGTACCCGGGGCTTTTTCTCCCGCACTTCTGCTTCAACCACTTCCTCCTGAACAGGAGTTTCGGCAACCGGATCAGGCTGTGCGGCCACTAAGGCCTGCTGGTCGAGTATTTTATATATGAGTTCTTGTTTTTTATAAGATTCAACGCGTTTAATATTTAACGTTTTAGCAATTTGCCGCAAATCAGCCAGCAATTTGTCATTTAGTTCCAAAATGTCGTACATATAGACTTATGATAAGGATTTATTTGTAGTATAATCACCTGCATAGAAGCAGATGGAATTGAAATATGGAACAAAAGTAAAAATAAAAACTCGATTACCCAAAAAAAAAGACCGGAAAGTTATTTTGTCTTCTCCGGATTCTGATTTTTACATCCCGGTATAAAGGAGACAGCAGAATGAAACAGCTCCCACTTCCCGGTAGAAAAAATTTACGGTATAAAATATTACATTTGTACCTAAAATCAATTGGAGAGAAAATGAGTGAAAAAAAAACCGCATCTTTTTTGTTCGAACAGGAACGAAACAAACTCCAACGTAGTTTCACGACCATGATTAAAGTGGCGGGCCCTGTTTGCAATCTGGATTGCGATTATTGTTATTATCTGGAAAAAGACGCTTTGTATCCCGGGAAAAAGTTTAATTTGTCGGCTTTCGGTATGAAAACAGAGGTTTTGGAAAAATTGATCCGCGATTATATCGGATCCCAACCCCAAAAGCGTATCGAATTTATCTGGCACGGCGGCGAGCCCACTTTATTAGGCGTGGATTATTTCAGGAAAGCGCTTGAACTGCAAAAAAAATACGGCGAAGGAAAAGAGATCGCCAACGTTTTGCAAACGAATGGAACGCTGATCGACGACCATTGGGCAGCATTTTTAGCTGAAAATCATTTTTTGTGCGGTTTATCCATCGACGGTCCCCAGAAATTTCACGACAACCACCGCCGTTTCACCAATGGCAAGGGGTCTTGGGAAAAAGCCGTCGAATGTGCCCGAATATTCCGCAAGCACGGAGTAGAATTCAATACCATGTCGGTGGTAAACGCTTCGAACAGCAAGGAACCTGTGGCCGTCTATGAATTTCTGAAAGGCATAGGAAGCCGTTTTATGCAATTTTCGCCCATAGTAGAACGCATAGCCCTGGATGAAGAAGAGAGCTTATCGATCGTAGATCCGCAGTACAGCAAAGAAACGGCCTTGATGCGGGAAAATGTCAGTGCCGAAGACTGGGGAAATTTTCTGTGCCGGATCTTCGACCATTGGATAAAATCGGATGTCGTCTACTGCTATGTCAACTGGTTCGACAACACCCTGGCCGCCTATGTCGGACAACAGCCGTCGCTTTGTTCTATGGCTCCCTATTGCGGATGTTCACTGGCGATAGAACACAATGGGGATGCTTATTGCTGTGACCATTTTGTATTTCCGGAATACCGGCTGGGCAACATTTTCCGGCAGGATATCGCAGAAATGGCAAAAAGCGACCGGCAATTATTCTTCGAACAGTATAAAAAAGATTCTCTGTCTGCCCGTTGCCGATCCTGCGCATACCTGAATGCCTGCGGAGGGGATTGCCCTAAAAACCGTATCGCCAAGACGGCAGAGGGCGAAAACATCTCCTGTCTCTGTCAGGGATTCCGCATGTTCTTCGAACATACCCGGAAACAGTTCGAATATATGGCCAATGAACTCAAAAATCGACGTCCTCCAGCTAACGTAATGAAAGCCAAATGGTAAAGGATTTGGAATATTTTTTTGAACAGAAGTAAGAAAACATTATCTTTGAACAGATTAAACCCAACGAGATGTTAGAAAGACTATTTATATTCGGACTAGGAGGACAGGAAATCCTTTTTATCGCCTTGATTGTATTACTCCTTTTCGGGGGCAAAAAGATCCCCGAACTGATGAAGGGATTGGGCAAAGGAGTGAAAAGCTTCAAAGACGGCATGAACGGAGTCGATGAAGAAGCAAAGGCCGACGATAAAGAAAAAAAATAATATCGGTTTTGCCTTATGAACGACTCAGGTGAACAGGAAATGACTTTCTGGGATCATCTGGATGAACTCAGAAAAGTCTTTTTCCGCAGTGCTCTGGCAGTGATGATCATAGCAAGCGTGGCTTTTTGTTTTAAGGATTTTTTGTTCCATATCGTTCTTGCTCCTCAAAAATCCGATTTTATTTTATATCGGTTTTTCAACCGTTTGGCCACAGTCTTTTCCATGCCCGCTCTGAGCGTGGAAGATTTTCATGTGGATCTGATCAACACCCAACTGACTTCCCAGTTTATGATCCATCTCAGTGTATCCTTTTATGCAGGCTTATTACTGGCTTCCCCTTATCTCATTTATCTTCTTTTCGGATTCGTCAGTCCGGCACTTCATCAAGCGGAACGACAAACCTGCCTTAAAGTTCTTATTCCGGCTTTCTTTCTTTTCCTGACCGGGATACTACTGAACTATTATGTGATATTTCCTTTGTCTTTCCGCTTTCTGGCCACTTACCAAGTCAGCGAAACTGTCATTAATATGATTTCGTTGTCTTCCTACATCAGCAGTTTTACCATGCTTTCTTTACTCCTGGGAGCGGCATTCGAAATACCCGTTATCGCTTATTTTTTAGCCAAGCTGAAGTGGGTAGACAGCAGTATGCTAAAAAAATTCAGGAAACATTCGCTAGTAGGCATACTGATCGTAGCTGCGATTATTACACCGACTTCCGATGTTTTTACCTTATTACTGGTTTCCCTTCCCCTTTACCTGCTTTATGAATTGAGCATTTGGGTTGTAGGACGTACCAATTCCCTCTGACACATATTTTGGATTTCCGGAAAAAAAGCCGAAAATAAATCCCACAGGCTTTCCTGATGGTCAGCCAGAAAAGCCATTGCCCTGTACGGATCTATCTGTAATCCACGGTATTCGGTCATGATTTCCAGGGAACGCCTCAATCCCTCGGTAGAGGCATATCGCACCAAGCGATTCGTAATCATAAAATGCCAGATAAAACGTTGAAACCGTTCCGGCAGATAGCGGTAGTTAAGCAGTAAAGCCCAATAGAATCGCCGGGCAAAAGCAGGTAATGAACGGGAAGAGTACTGTCGAAAATGCCGCGCCAGCAAATAGTCAAAAAATAAATCCGTAACTACCCCCGAATAACGGCCGAAACTACTCCGTCCCATATATACCGCTTCCCTGAATAAGGGATGGGAATCCGCAAACTCATCGATCTTCCGGTGAAGCAGCATGCCTTTCTGCATTTGTCCGGGATAGCGAAGGTATGCACGTCCTTTGACGGCATCCCCCACGAAATTCCCGATCTGTACCTTAGTATCGGTTCCCGATAAAAAAATATGCGCCAGATAATTCATGAACTGCTGAATTGAAGTTGCTAAGCTACATATTTTGTT
The DNA here is from genome assembly GCA_905204385.1 of uncultured Odoribacter sp. The sequence continues at coordinate 8,909 of CAJKZL010000024.1, forward strand.
CCGTAAAAGAGTTCATCAGCCCCCCCTTTTTTCATCACACTGCCCGGTAACCTATATTCAAAAGCTGAATAAATCATTCAAAGCCTCGCTGATCGTGGGATGAGTATAAATCTGATCGCGCAGAACCGTATAATCCAAACCTGCTTTCATCGCCAGGGATACAATATTAATGACTTCGGCCGAATCGGGCCCGAACAGCGTACATCCCAGAATTTTTCCGCTCTCTGCATCGACCACTGATTTTAGCAATCCTGCCGTACCCCCTAATACCCGTGCCCTGGGAATAGAAGCCACGGAAATGGTTTTCGCCTTCACCTTATACCCCTTTTCTACCGCTTCTTTTTCGGTCATACCTATTCTGGACAAGGGCGGGTCGATAAACACCGAATAGGCAACAGGTTCCCGGTCGGCGGTTGTCCGCTTTCCTTTTCCAAAGAGCTGATCCTTGACAATTCTGTAATCATCCTGGGAGATATAGGTAAACTGTAATCCTCCTTTTACATCTCCCATCGCCCAAACGTCCGGAGCCGTAGTTTTTAAGCGTTCGTCGACGAGAATGGCTCCCCTTTCATCGGTCGCTATTCCGGCAGCTCCCGGATTCAGACTTTCCGTAGCAGGTTTCCGTCCCGTCGCGACTAAAACGGCATCGGCAAATACATCGTGAAACTCCTGGGCCGAATTATCCCGGTAATGAACAATAGTTTCTTCGTCCGTATCCTGAATCTCTTCGACACGAGCATTGAAACGTAACTCGATTCCTTTGCTTTCCAGAACCTTACGAACGGATTCCGCCACATCGTCATCTTCCCTTCCGGCTATTCCCGAAGAGGTCTCCAACACGATCACCTTGCTACCGAACTCCGCAAACATGGAAGCAAATTCCAACCCGATATATCCCCCGCCAATGATGACCAAACGTTCCGGCAAAATATCCGTTTCCATCAAGGTAGTACTGGTATATACCCGTTGGCTCTCGCGGATTCCCCGTATCGGCGGAATAACAGGCTGAGCCCCCGTATCGATAAAAATCTGATCTCCACTCAACGTCATTTTATCGGTTTCCGTAGTGACCTCTATCTCTTTGGGCGATATAAAGCTTGCCACTCCCGTTATCACATCCACATCCGGCATATCATTCAATGTATCGAAATTTTTCTTCCTGAGAGCGGCCGTGATTACATTCTTTTTAGAGATAGCTTACCGGTAAGCCTCCGCTTTTTCCTCAAAAGTATCCGGCTGACTATATTCAGCTACTTTTGCCATATGAATCAAGGCTTTTGTAGGTATACAGGCGATGTTGATACAGGTACCGCCATACATTGCCGCAGACCTTTCTATCAAAGCTACTTTTTTCCCTCTTTTACCGAGATCGGCAGCCAATAATTTTCCGCCTTTGCCAAAACCGATTATAATTGCTTCATAGTGTTCCATACTCCTAAAATTATACTGTTTTTATTTTCTGTAATTTCTGCTTTGCCGAGTCGGCCAGCAAGATTACCGCACCGGCCAATATGGCAACGTCTTTGATCACCAAGCGTCCCCTTCCCGACAAAAACGGGAAGCCGAAATCACCGTCTCCCAGATCAGGCACCCAGGATTCAGGCGTGGTGACTAAGAAGGAAAGCGTACCCAGAGTCATAATAATGGCCAATACTGCCCCGATAATTCCAATTTCCGGAGAAAACATACCCAGAAAAACTAAAATACCGATAGCGACAATCAAAGCTCCTAATCCATACGAAAAAATATAAGTATTGTTCTGTTTATGCCATTCCCGGTTTTCCGCATTGAAGACCCCTTCGGCATTCATATGTTTTTTGTATTCAGGAGCATCGTACTGATAAAAGAAACTCATAAACGGACTGTTGGCGACAAAAGGGACGATTCCATCCGCTTCGTAAGCAAAGTATTTCAGCCCTCCGATCCAGACAAAGATAACCAGTATGGCCACACGCATCAGATTTAAACCTAAACGATCCAATGAAGAAGCGATACTTAAAAAACGATTGAAATACGCAGACATTTTTGTTTTCATACTATTCAATATTTAATGATTTATTCTGAAACAAAAATACTGCATACCTCCGGTTTGCGCGTTGATGATTTTCCCCGAAAAGTTTACAATTTTCCCCTAAGGAAAAACTCATCGGTGTTTTTTCCGAAGTTCGGAACAACTCATACCGGTGGCATTTTTAAAGAAACGGGCAAAACTGGCCTGTTCTTCAAAGCCTAACATCAAGGCAATTTCCTTAGAACTTTTAGAAGTGTATAGCAATAAACGTCTGGCTTCAGCCTCGATGCGGCCATGGATAATATGAATAGCCGATGGCAATCCATAAGCGGACAAAGTATTCGCCAATGTTTTAGGAGACTTATTCAACATATCGGCATATTCCTGCACCTGTTTCTTTTCCCGGAAATGAGTATCTACCAAGACATAGAATTTCCGCACCGTCTCAAACTGCATTCCGTTCTCCCTTTCGCCTCCGAGTTGATGCTGAACAATACGGGTACATAAAATAATAAAGCGTTTCAGTAAAATCCTTAACATTTCTTCCTGCAGATGGTCTTTCGAAGAAAACTCGTCCTGCAAAATGCCGGTCAATGTCCTGATTTTTCTCCAATTATATTCATCGGGCATGAATTTCACCAAATGAGAAGAACCGTGAAACAATAATCCGTTACACGAAACTTCATGATCATTCCCATGAATACAATAAAAATTGCTGTTGAATAACAAAGCACTATAAACACCTTCTACCTTCAAAAACCGGATATGATGCAAAGGCGTTAAAGTCAGCATTTCATTTTGACAAAGGCTGATTTCCTGATCGTCTATTTCCAGAAGCATCTGCCCCTCCGTTACCCAGATAAATTTATAAAGAGCCCGGTTACGCAGCAATGCTTCATTTTCCTGCAAACAACCGGTATAGGCCAGCACTCCTTTTAGTTTGTGATTTTCGAAAACTAAATTCATCTTGTCCAAATATTTCCGGATATTCAAAAGCCTTTCTCCGAGTAAAAAATGATATATACCCAACCTAAGGTTCCGTCTTTACCCCGATCGGAACGGCAAAACCTTCCTTCCCTCTGAAACGTACAACTTAGAAAACAAAAATAAGTAAAAAACACCAATATGAAAACGAAATCTTTAATGTTTCTTGTTCTGCTCATCGGCGGAATCATGATGACGGGCTGCAATTCCAAAAAATACCGGCCCGATAACTCAGTTGTAAAAGCATTTAATCAAGCTTACCCCAAAGCCGCAAAAATCGAATGGGAACAAAAAAGCGGGTATGAGGTTGCAGAATTTCATGACGACGGCATTCAAAAAGAAGCCTGGTTCGATAAAAATGGGAAATGGGCCATGACGGAAAGTAAAATCAAGTACAATGCTCTTCCCAGAGAAATCCGGAATCATTTTGAGAAAAGCATCAACGGCACCTGGAAAAAAGAAGACATGGAGAAAATCGAACAAGCCGGAATGAAACCCATCTATGTCATCGAAATCGAAAAAGGAGGACTGGACACCGACCTGTATTACACCGAGGACGGCAACCTGGCACATGCCATAAACGACATCAAAAAAGAATCTAAACGGGGATATACCCCAACAACGGCAGCAATGACCGCTTTAGTGAGACAGAAATATCCGGATGCAACCATTATTACGTCGGAATTGGAAAAAGGAAAATACGAAATCGATATTTGGGATAACGGCAGGGCCAAAGAAGTGATCTATCAGGGCAATAAATGGGAATCCACTTCCTGGAAAGTCAGCAAGTCCGAGGTACCTACAGTAGTGATGGAAGCCTACCGCAAGTCAGCTTACGGAAAATATGCCATCGACGACAAACATTACATAGAGACCCCTCAAAGGTCATTCTATAGAATCGAACTGGAACAAGGAGGTAAGGAAGTCCATCTGTCCATCGACCAAAACGGTAACGTAAAAGAAGATTAAATACTCACTTTTTCGAAAGACAAGGGGAATGCTTTTACAAGGTATTCCCCTTATTTTAATATTTCTGTCATTTTTTCAGATGTAACGACAAAATTTCTTTTCTTTAAAACAAAAACTGTCAACATTACACAATCATCTAATATCCAATACAATACAAACCAACACCTTGGTTATTCTTTTTCTTTATAGATCAAACGATTAGACATAAACTTTACATTTTTCTTTTGTCCTCTCTTTATTCCGGCACAAGTATTGAAAGCAATAAAGTGAATTTGCCTACAAACAAATTCATAAACAAGAAAGTCTAATTAAACAAAATAGGAGGATTGAATTATGGTACCTGTAAGAAGAACACAGAGTTGGTTGCCGGATATCTTTAATGATTTCTTCGACAATACATGGATGGAAAAAGCAAATGCAACAGCACCGGCTATTAACATCCGTGAAACCGAAACCGCTTATGAGATCGAGGTGGCGGCACCGGGAATGACTAAAGAGGATTTCGACATCAAAGTAGTGAACAACAACCAATTGCTTGTAACCATGGAAAAGAAGAAGGAGCAAAAGGAAGACCAAAAAGAAGGCCGTTATCTGAGACGCGAATTCTCTTACACCAAGTTTCAACAAGCGATGATCCTGCCCGAGGACGCCGAAAAAGAAAAAATCGAAGCTAAAGTGGAACACGGTGTTCTGACCATCGGTATTCCGAAGCAATGTGCTAAACCGGAAGACAAAGAAGGCCGGGTGATCGAGATCAAATAAGAGTAGCAACCGCAAAAAGCATCTCTGGAAATGTCCGTTTCCAGAGATGCTTATTTTTAAAGGTAATCTTTAATATCCTGCAGTTCGACCAACTTGTTGACAATAGCATAGATCGTCAGTCCCGCCGGACTATGTATCTGGAGCTTTCGGGCAATATTCCGCCGGTGGGTGATGACCGTATGGGCGGACAAAAAAAGAGTATCGGCAATTTCCTTATTCGTCATTCCCTTGACAACGCAGGTTACGATTTCTTTCTCCCGACCACTTAAAACATCCTGTCCGGTTTCCCCTCCTTTATCCGGCTCGACATTCAGTAATTTATTCAGTTTTTCCTTTAATACATCCGGTTCATCGTACAAAGAAACCGAATCGTCGTAAGGCTTTAAGACAGCACTTTCGCTCATAGCACATTGCAAGGCGATATATTTGATATTCAATCCCGAGAAATCCTCCCTGAGTTTTTGCAAATCGAAATAGCCGTTGAAGGCAG
>CAJKZL010000025.1 GCA_905204385.1 uncultured Odoribacter sp.
TAATCTGAAATCGGTAGTGCTGGAACCGGGTTTCGGCATCGAGAACCTGTTCGATAAAGTAGACGACCGTCCCTGGAATAGCAACTATTCCACCCTTAATCCCGGACGTTCGGTGTATGTCAGCTTAGGTGTGAGGTTTAAAAAATAAGAATGAAAAAATATTTGGCTTTTGTTTTTCTGTCGTTCGTTGTACAGGCTGTAGATGCGCAAAGTATTCTCAGGCACAAGGACGATAAAGGACTGTCCGTCCTGCTGAATGAAGTGGTCATTACCGGCACCGGTACCGAGCATTATCTGAAAGATGCACCCGTACAGACTGAAGTGATCACCGCTAAAGCGCTGGAACAATATCAAGCCCGGAGCATCGACGATTTGCTGAGCGGATTGTGCCCTTCGCTGACCTTTCACGATGGAGATATGGGCAGCCATATCCAGTTGAACGGCCTGAACAACGATTATATCCTGATCCTGATCGATGGAAAACGAATGAATGGGGATGTCGGCGGTCAAAACGACCTCAACCAACTCAATCCGGCAAATATCGAGCGCATCGAAATTGTGAAAGGCGCCGCTTCTTCGCTTTACGGCAGCGATGCCATTGCCGGAGTGATCAATATCATCACCAAACGAAGCCGGGAGAAGATGGAACTGACCAGTACCTCGCGTGTCGGTGAGCATGGGGACGTACGGCAGAATACCAGAATCGGCTTCAACGTCAGAAAGCTGAAATCGGTGACCGGAGTAAACTTCCGGCATACGGACGGTTGGCGGAATACCGATCTGCAATGGGACCAAAACCAATTGAAGTCCGGTTCCACCATGCTGACCGTCAATCGTTCGAGCAATTATACGGTGTCGGAAAATCTCGACTGGCAGATAAACCGCCGTTTGAATCTTACCGCCGAAGGCACTTATTACGAACGGTGGGTGATGCGCACGCACGGACCCTGGAAGTATCTGCCGAACGACTTTTATTATCGTAATTACACCTTCGCCCTGGGCAGTAAATATACGTTCGGCGAGCGCAATTACCTTTCGGCCGATATTTCTTATGGCCGCTACGGTTATTTCTACGATTATAAACTGAACCAGTACACAGACTATTATGTTGACGACGACCGGCACAAACACATCACTTTTTACGCCGGACAGCGCATCAAGCAAAGCATACAAAAACAATGGCTGGGACAGGTGAAAAGCGTGTTTTATATCGGCGATCATCATATCCTCAATGCCGGGTTGGAATATCGGTACGATCATCTTGAAGCGCCCCACCGTATAGAAAAGAACCGCGCCTGGATATATTCCCTTGCCGCCTATCTGCAGGAAGAGTGGACCGCCACAGAGAAATTGGTTTTCACTGCCGGCGTACGGGCTACCCGGCAAAAGGAAACCGGATTTAACCTCAGTCCCAAGATTTCGGCGCTCTATAAGGCTGGAGAAAGGGTAAATCTGCGTGCCTCCTGGTCGATGGGCTACAAAGCGCCTGCCATCAAGGAATTGTATTACAATTACAGTGGGGTGATCGGCGGGGGAGCCTTCACGGCCTACCACGGCAATACAGGCTTGAAAGCGCAGACGTCGCATTATTATTCACTGGGGACGGAATATGCCGGACAAAAATTTCAGGCCAGCCTGACCGGATACGTAAACCGCATCCGCAATATGATCGAATTGGTGGAAATTGCACTCACGCCTGAAGAGAAAATGGACGAGATCGAGAAAAGCAAACAATACCGAAACCTGACTAAGGCGAGGATTTACGGGGCCGATTTCACTTTCACCTATCGTCCCTTCCGGTCCGTAAGTTTCGGCGGAGGCTATAGCTATGCCGATGCCAAAGCGCAATATTCCGGCAAAGGTAAGGATTATCTGAAATACCTTCCCTTGAATGCCACCTCCCTGCATAATGCTACGCTCAATGCATCCTGGCAACACTCGTGGCAACATTACCGATTGGCGGTGGGAGGTTACGGAAAATACCAGTCCACCCGACGTTATATCGAGGACAACGATGCAGACGGATTCCAAACGTGGCGCATCAATACCGCCCATTCGTGGCTGAAACCGAAACACTGGACATTTACGCTGAACGTAGGCGTAGACAATGTCTTCGATTATGTAGACCGTACACCTTTCGGTCGTAACCGGGCAACCTCCACGCCGGGAAGGAATTTTTATGTCTCGCTGCTGATAAAGTTTAAAAATATCGGATAGTTTAAAACTAAAATGATGAAGTATGAAAAAGTTTAAGTATTATTTGCTGGTAGCTCTGACGGCTGCTGCAACAAGTATCGGATTTACCTCCTGTGACGATAACGACGATGAAGAAAGCACTAAAAATCCGGCAACCGAGATCGTTACCCGGACCAAGAAACACAACACGGCCATCCTGCTCTGTACGTTCGGGAGTACGTATAACGAATCGCTGGAAGTCTACGATGCTATTATCGACGATTTTGCAAAGAAATTTCCCGATGCCGATATTTATATGTCATTCACTTCAAATACCTGTATTGGGCGGGCCGAAGCTTCGACAGGCGTAGCACGCTACCGCATAGAAGACTGGCTGAATGCGATCGGTGAAGCCGGCTATGAGAAACTGGCTGTACAGTCGCTCCACGTCATTCCGGGCGAAGAGTACCTTTCGCTGATGAATACTAAAATCAAGAAAGACTTTATGATCAAGGATTTTCCGCATATCGATGTCCTGAAAGGAGCCAATCTGCTCGCTTCCCAGGAAGATGTAGATGAAGTGGCTGCTGTGCTTTACGATCATTATAAAGCCAAATTGTCCGACAAGAAAAATCTGGTTCTTTTGATGGGGCACGGTAATCCCGATGAAAACTATAGCGCTAACCAGAAATATGCCGACATGCAAACCGCTCTACAAAATCTGGCTGCTCATAAAAATATCTTTGTCGGTACCGTCGATTACGGCAAAATGCTTTTCTGGCCGAAGGAGGAAGAAGAATTGCCGGAGGACAGGATACCCGTCGACCGGATCGGCAATTACCCCGATTGTATCTATTCGCAGATTATGAAATATTGCAGCGATAATAACCTTCAACCTTCCGACGTAAACGTTTATCTCGCTCCTTTTATGTCGATTGCCGGAGATCATGCCCATAACGACCTCTGGGGTATCGAAGCGATAGCGGAAGGAAATACGCTCGACGATGTAGAATTGAATACCAATGAATTCAGTTGGCGTGAACGCCTGGAGAAAATCGGTTTTAAAGTTGACCGGGCTTTCGAAGCCCATCCGGTAAATCAAGCGGGCGCAGATCACGGCATACAATCCGGTTGCGGCATCAAAGCTTTGGGCAGCTATCCCGAAATCCGCCGGATTTGGGTGAACCACCTCTATGAAAACTGGAACGATGCTTCTGCCTGGGAAAACGGAGAAGATTACCAACCGGGCGCTTAGGATAATTTTTGATTTACGGATGGCGATTGCCCGTCAGATCTTAAAGGAATGGTCGTCCGTAAATCTTACAAAACCTTGTTCAAATTGAAAATAATGAAACAACTGCTTTTACTGCTGGCTGTATGGTGTACGTTGCCTTGCTTCGCCCATTCCGATGGCAACTATATCGAATCGGAATTATTCGGGAATTTAGGACCGCGTGACAAAGGGGCCGTACTCATGGTACATTTCGGTACTACATACGATGACACCCGTGTGCTGACCATCGACGCAATCAATGCAAAAATGAAAGAAGCTTTTCCGGGAATTGAATGGCGTGAAGCCTGGACATCCCGCATTATCCTTCGGAAGTTGAAGGCCCGCGGCGTCGGGCGGCTGAATCCTACCGAGGCGCTGATAAAGCTTCATGAAGACGGCTATACGCATATCTTAATACAGTCTACCAACATCATCGAAGGCACCGAAATGAAAGAACTACGCCGCGAAGTGGAGAGCCTCTCGCTGAATTTCAAAGACATTCGCGTCGGTAATCCCTTGCTCTATGCTCCGGAAGATTATAACATAGTTGCCGGAGCGGTGACAGCCGCCATGAATCAGGCCGTGAAAGGTGGACAGAAACTGCTGGTGGGGCACGGGACGTCCGATCCGGCAACCGCTTCGTATGCGATGTTCGACTACCTGCTCAAAGCTGAAGGTCATCCGGAATATCATGTAGGAACGGTTGAAGGATATCCCCGTTACGAGGACGCCCTCCGGCTGTTGAGAGCCGGCAAAAGCCGGACGGTCACTCTCGCTCCCCTGATGTTTGTCGCCGGAGACCATGCCCGCAACGATATTGCCGGCGAATGGAAAGAAAATTTGGAAAAGCTCGGCTATCGGGTGAATCTCTATCTGAAAGGATTGGGGGAAAATCCGGAAGTGCAGGATTTGTTTATCCGGCATGCCCGGTTTGCTGCCGGACATAAAGCCGTAGACATGGCTGCTAAGAAGAAAAAGTATGCTATTGAGCAATGATGGAAAGCCTATAACAAAATCGATGTCCGGTCTATTTTAACAGATTGGATAAAATGGGCTTGGGAGTGCTCCGGAAAAAATAAAAATTTTCCGGGGCATTTCAATTTGGTTCCGGCGTCCATGCCTATTGAATTGTTTTATGCTAATGATTTTTCCTGAATATTTTTGAATAATCCCAGAATTTCCCGATATTTGGCTCCGATTTTGGTGAATGTCATACTGTCTGTATGATATGTGAGGGAATCCGGTGTAAATCCGGAACAATGCCCGTTACTGTAATCTCTTCCTTAGAGGTAAAAGGAAGGCTTAAATCACCTCATGCCACTGGACAAGGTCCGGGAAGGCGATATAAGCGGAGAAAGTCAGAAAACCTGCCTGAATCAGATAATCTTCATTGACTTCGGGGTCAAAGCTAATGAATGAAGAAGATTTAAATCGTTGTTTTTATTAACGATGACCAGAAATGCCAGGGGTTGAATTATCCGACAGCGGCTTTTTACTGGTGTTTATTCATAATATAAGCATGAAAAATCTTTTATCAGTAGCATATAGTGTGCTTATGCTATTGCAGCTTCCGGTTTATGGACAAGGGACAGGAACACCCGGGTTACCTGAAAAAGGCGTTAAAACTGTTAAACTGACAGGCATAGTAGTGGATGCACAAACCGATGAACCGGTGCCGTTGGCGACGATTGGTGTGGCTGAACTGGGACGGGGGGCGGTTTGCGACATGAAGGGAGCTTTCAGCATAGACATCCCCTTGAGCCGCATTGCCAGCTTGATTGTACGTTCTGTGGGCTACGAGTCTCTGACTTTACAGGTGTCGCCGGAAACCAAAGACGGTTTAGCGATTAAATTGACAAAAAGCCTCTTGGACTTGGACGAAGTGGTGGTTACCGGTACGCGTACTGAAAAAACGATAGCCGAAACGCCGGTGATCACGAGAGTGGTCTCTGCTCAGGAGTTGTTGAGGAATGACTTCGAAAGTATGTTGGATGTATTGGAATACAATATTCCCGGTTTACGCTTTAATGTCGATCCAAGAGGCAACAATATTCAGGTGCAGGGATTGGAAAACAGTTACATCTTGATTTTGGTAGATGGTGAGCGGCTGTCTCAGACACCCGGAGGGCCGATCGATTTCGATCGCCTGACCACTTCCAATATCAAACGGATCGAAGTGTTAAAAGGAGCAGCATCTGCCCTGTACGGATCGAGTGCAATGGGGATGGTGATCAATATCATTACCGATACGCCCCTGCGACCTCTGGAGGGCTGGACGAAAGTGCGCTATGGCAAGTTTAATTATCTGCAAATGGATGCCGGGATCGGCGTCTCTTTGAAGGGTTTTTATTCCCAATCTCTTTTCAACCGTACTTCTACAGATGGTTACGACCTGACCCCCGAGACGCCGGAATCTTTTACACAGAATCCTTTCCATAATATGAATATCGAGGAAAAGCTGGGGTGGAGCAATCGGCATTCAAAAGTTACAGCTAAGGGAGCATTGTTTTGGAACGAGGTGGAAAATCCGCAGGAAAGCACTGCTCCGACGCACTACCGAAGCCTGACAAAGACCCTGCAGGTGACAGCGGAACATGTTTTCAGCGACAAGTATAAGTTATACGGCGTATATGCCGGGGATTTTTACACTCGTAAGACGGTATACGATTTTCTTTATATTCCGGATAGTACCAATGCCTGGTCACATGAACAGAGTGCGCGGTTGGTGGATGAGTTTCAGCCTTGGGAAGATCTGATCATTGTCAAAGGTTTCGAATGGAATGCTACGAAGAATTACAATAAAATGCAATTCGGTACCGAGCAAACCATCCGGAAAATGGACGATGCCAACTTGTTTGCACAGGTAGATTGGAAGATACTGGCTCGATTAAATCTTATCGGGGGATTTCGTTATACCCATCATTCTCAGTTCGGCAGTGCGTTTACGCCTAAAGTAAATGTGATGTATTCACCGGGGAGTTTTAAATTTCGTGCCGGATACAGTCGGGGATTTAAAACTCCGGGATTGACGGAACTGTATTCAGATTTTAATATGGGCACGGTGTCGCACAATATCGGCAATCCGGATCTGAAAGCAGAAACATCCAATTATGTATCCTTCTCTGCAGAGTATACTTTCGATGCCCGGTTGAATGTAACAGGGGAATTTTATCAGAATGATGTAAAGAATAAAATCAACTCCTATGATCTTGACATCGAGCATCCGGCGCCCGGGCAACTAGCTGTGGAGAAACATTACGAAAATGTGAAGGGTGTGCGTATCCGGGGAGCCGAAGGGACGCTGACTTATTATCCGCTCCCCGCCTTGTTATTGCGGACTTCTTATGCTTTTTGCGATGCCCTGAACAAGGAAACGGATTTGCAATTGTCCGGCAACTCCAAACATGCACTGAATTTTACAGCTTCATGGCGGGGAAAGTTGTGGAAGCGGGAGGGGGTACTGACCTTAACGGGCCGGTGGGATTCCAGGCGGATTTCACAAAGCAAAACGACAGAAAAGGATGAGGCGGGTATTGAATATGACGTGATTACCGAACATACCAAACCGGGATATACGATGTGGAAGCTGACGGCCCAGTATACACCTTGGACCTATCAATACATGCGGATAACCGTGACCGGAGGTATTGACAACCTGTTTGATTTTACCGACACGAAATACAATCGGGTGTACGATCCAGGACGGCGGTTTTTCGGATCATTGATGTTCCGTTTTTAATGCAAATATACGTTTTACTTAAATTAATCCATAAATGAAACATTTGAATTTTAGATCTTACCTCACAAGGGTTGCCTGTTTTGCATTGGCGATTACCTTTGTCGCTTGTAACGACGATGAAAAGAAAACTCTTCCCGCAGACGGAGACGGCGTACGTAAACGGACATTTGAATCGGGGGATTATGCAAGCGGTTGGAAATATTTTTCTTTTCAGAAAGGAAATTTCATAACCACTCCGGCAATCCCCCACGAAAGCTTGGATTGGGATGTGGCTTTCAACCGGTATTACGTAAAAACCAACAGCGGCACTTCCGGTAAAGGAAAAGGAGGGTGCATCGATTCGGGAGAGAAAGAGTTCAGTGCGGTAACAGGGGATATACATGCTGCTTTTACAGTGGATGATTCTCTAAGCATTATGACTATAATGACCGAAACCGGAAAAGATTCTTACAACCCTGCTTTGGAATGTCAGGGATCGCACAGTTGGGCAAGGTATAAATATATGGAAAGTACCTGGTATTACAACCACAACGTATTTGTCTTCCGTTCTGCCGACGGTCAGCATTGTGCTAAAGTGATTTTCGATTCTTATAAAGATCAATTGGGGAATTCCGGACATATTACCTTCCGTTACCTCTATGATGGGGAACAGGATGCCGATATCGGACAGCCTGACGAACCGACTCCCGACGAACCGACTCCCGACGAACCTGAAATTCCGGTGACTGATTCCACCGTATACATCTCTTCGTCTAAAGAAAGTGATCCGTGGAAATATTTTTCTTTAGAAAAAGGACTGTTGGAATTGACCGAAGAAGAAGCGGCAAATAGTTTGGAGTGGGACCTTGCTTTTCAGCGTTATTACATTCGTACGAACAGTGGAACATCCGGAAGAGGACAAGGGGGAGCTTTGGATATGAACAAAACGACTTTTGATGAAGTGCCCAATGTTCCGACATCCGGTTATACGGAGGATGAAATGATAGATGTGGTGAAAGGAATGACTGAGACAAAAAAAGTGAGCGGCAGCCCTGCTTTTCAATGTTCTGGTGTGAATGGATGGGCCCATTTCAATGCTCCGGAATCGATGACTTGGTCGTACAATAATAATGTTTTTGCCATTCAGTCTGCTGATGGAAGACACAGGGCAAAAATCATAATGAAAACTTATAAAGGTACGAATGAAAAAGGAAATATCGAATTTCAATATGTCTATCCGGCAAAATAGTATAGGTTTAGTATAGTAGGATAGGTCGGTCCCCGGAGATGGATTTCTTCCGGGGACACTTTAATTTGTTAAAATGAGAGATTATGGGTGTGAAAACATTTGTCCGCCATTATAAAAAGGGATTATGGAAATCGGGTTCGGTAATCGTATTGCTGTGTTGTTTGTGGGGTTGCTATTCCCGCTATCTTTCTCCTACCCGGGTGGCATTAATCAACTTTCCGGCCTATCAAGCCTCGGGCATAGCACTGGCCAACGACAGCCGTATGATTCTGGTCGATGTGCTGAAACCGGAAGAAGTCGGAAAATTGAAAAATTATGATGTAGCGTTATTTTTTGGTCCCGGATTACGGTTAAATGGTAGCCAGGCCGCAGACGTGGAAGAAGCCGGAGCTGAAGGAACCGCTATCTATACATTGATATTCCCTTCCGGAGTGATTGCCAATCATCATGTGGACAGCCTGCAACAAGAGCGTATTGGTGATTATTACGGCAACGGCAACCGGGCCAATTACCGCAATCTGCTTTATTTTTGCCGGGCAGAACTGGATCGGCAAAAATGGTTCGGTCCCACTCCTGCAGCTCCCCGGCCTTTGCCATCCGATTTTTACTGGCATTTGGGAGAAGAGCATTTTTTTACCGATTTGGACGGATACAACAGCTATTACCGGGATCACGGTTTATTTCAGGAAGGAGCGCCTTCCGTAGCCCTTGTGTCCGGAATGACTTCTCCCTTGAGCGGTAACCGGGCTAATGTAGATACTCTGATTACCGCCCTAGAACGGGCCGGAATGAATGTTTATCCGATTTATTCTGCGGGTAAACGCTTACAAATGCTGAAAGAAGTATCGCCAGATGCTGTGATTTATCTTCCCATGTGACGACTGGGAAGCGATGAAGTGGTGGAATGGTTGAAAGAGAGAAATATCCCGTTGTTTTGTCCGTTGACCCTTTTACAGGAACAGCGGGAATGGGAGGAAAATCCGCAGGGAATGACCGGAGGGTATTTATCGGCTAGTGTAGTATTGCCGGAAATCGACGGAGGAACCCGTCCACAGGTTTTATCCGTGCAAAATGCCAATTCTCGCGGATATTATCAATTTGTTCCGGTGTCCGACCGGGTACGGAATTTGGTGGAAGGCATCCGGAACCAGTTGAACTTGCAAAGAAAAACAAACCGCGACAAACGCTTGGGCATCGTTTATTTGAAAGGCCCCGGACAAAGTGCCCTCACTGCTGCAGGACTTGAAGTAATTCCTTCTTTGTATACGTTTTTAAAGCGGTTGAAAACAGAGGGCTATACTATAGAAAACCTTCCGGCCACCGAAAAAGAATTTGAAGCGTTACTGCAACAGGAGGGGTGTGTGTTTGGAAGCTATGCCGAAGGCAGGATGGCTGAGTTTATGACTAAAGCTCATCCCGAGTGGATTCGCAAATCCGATTATGAAAAATGGGCGAAGGAGGTGCTTACCCCGGCAAAGTATGCCGAAGTGACGAAACGATACGGAGAAGCTCCCGGGGAGTATATGCAAGGCGAAATAGAAGGCGAGCCGGCTTTGGCCTTTTCCTGCTTGCATTTCGGAAACGTAGTATTGATGCCTCAACCTGCTGCCGCTGCCGGAGAAGATGAATTCAGTATTGTTCACGGTGCCGGAATAGCGCCGCCGCATGCCTACATTGCCCCTTACCTGTGGATTCAGAAAAGTTTCTGCGCAGATGCCTTGATTCATTTCGGAACGCACGGAAGCCTCGAATTTACTCCCGGAAAGCAAGCTGCTCTTTCCGATGCCGACTGGCCGGACCGGATGATCGGTACGATGCCTCATTTTTATTATTATACCATTGCTAACGTAGGCGAAGGTGTGGTGGCGAAACGGCGTACTTATGCTGCATTGGTTTCTTATTTAACGCCACCGTTTATGGAAAGCTGTACCCGTAGCCGATATGAGGAACTTTTCGGATTGATAGAGCGGTATGACAAGGCTTCGGAATCACAACGGCCCGTTTGGGCCGGGCGCATCAAAGCACAGGTCCTGGATTTAGGACTACACCAGGATTTGCAACTCGATTCAATGGCTGATAATCCTTGTTCAGAAGAGGACATCCGGAAGGTAGAAAGTTTCGCAGAAGAAATTGCAAATGAAAAGATGACGGGTAAGCTATATACTTTAGGCCATCCTTTTTCGGATGAAGACATTCGTTCTACAGTGGTGGCGATGTGTGCAGAACCTCTGGCTTATAGCAGGGCCCGGCTGGATAAGCTGAAAGGAAAAATTTCTACAGCAGAATATGAAGACAATGTATACATCAGCCGCCGCTATCTGGCGGATGCACGCCGTCAGGTGGAGTATTTGCTTAAACGGGAACAGGAATTGTCCTTGGAACAATTGGGCGTGAGTCCGGCAGATGTGATGCGTGCGAGGGCAATAGAGATGACCGTTAGTCCTCGTCAGTTGTCAATGAGTGAAATGATGGCCATGGCTTCGGATAATGGAAGCGGGACCGAAGAAGGGAATAACGGGGGAGGGATGAAAATGCCTGCAGGTATGCCCAAAGTAGGGAAAATGCCGGATTGGGTGAAAAAAAGGATTGAAGCCCGGAAAAAGGCAGAACGGGAAGGGAAAAAAGCCGATATGCCTGAAGTCCCGATGCAAGATAAAGATTTCGCCCAAGCGGTTGAGGAAATCCAGCGGATTGCCGGGCATGTGAACCATTTAGCCCGGCGACTGAAAGAGTCGCCGGAGCTAGAGATTCGCTCTTTATTGAATGGATTGAACGGTGGTTTTATAATGCCTTCTCCCGGCGGAGACGCCGTTCGTAATCCCAATACACTTCCTACCGGCCGGAATTTGTTTGCCATCAATGCCGAATCGACTCCGGGCGTAAGAGCTTGGGATGAAGGAAAAGCTCTGGCTAAGGCCACGTTGGAAGAATATTACCGGAAATACAAAACGTATCCCCGTAAAGTTAGTTATACCTTTTGGGCCGGGGAATTTATAGAGACGGAAGGAGCTACGTTGGCGCAGGCTTTATATATGCTGGGAGTGGCGCCGGTGCGCGATGGCATGAACAGAGTGACCGATCTGAAGCTTATCCCTTCCGCAGAATTGGGGCGTCCGCGTATAGATGTCGTTGTGCAGACTTCCGGACAGTTGCGGGACGTTGCAGCTTCCCGGTTGGAACTGCTGACTAAAGCGGTTATCATGGCGGCACAGGCTAAAAACGATACCTGTGGTAACTATGTTGCGGGTAGTACGGTAGAGGCTGAAAAGATATTGTTGGATAAAGGTTTTTCACCCAAAGAAGCAAGAATGCTTTCCATGGTGAGAGTGTTCGGGGGTGCAGGGTATGGTACAGGAATTGCGGGATTGGTGGAAAAAGGCGATGCCTGGGAACGGGAACAGGAAATCGCTGAGCGATATCTGGCCAATATGGGCATAATGTACGGAAGTGATGAAAATTGGGGAAAGTACAGTAAAGAAGCTTTGGAAGCGGCCCTTCATAATGCCGACATTGTGGTGCAACCCAGACAGAGCCATACTTGGGGAGCCTTAAGCCTTGACCATGTTTATGAGTTTATGGGCGGACTGAATTTGACGGTGCGTCAGGTGACGGGAAAAGACCCGGAGACTTATTTCAGTGATTATCGTAACCGCAACCGAATGAGGGTGCAAGGACTCAAAGAGGCTATAGGGGTAGAAGGCCGTACCACCCTTTTCAATCCCGCTTATATCCGTGAGAAAATGAAAGGAGGAGCATCTTCTGCCGCCATCTTTGCTGAAACTATCCGGAATACGTATGGCTGGAATGTGATGAAGCCCTCGGTCATCGGGAATGATATTTGGAATCATATTTATGAAGTCTATATTAACGATAAATTCCATTTAGATGTACAGCATTTTTTTGAATCCGAGAATCCGGCAGCACTGGAAGAAATAACAGCCGTTATGTTGGAAACGGCCCGGAAAGGGTACTGGAAAGCAAGCGCTCTGCAACTAACCGAATTAGCCCGTTTGCATACTGTTTTGTTAGAAAAATACCGGCCGGCTTGTACCGGTTTCGTATGCGATAATCTGAAGCTTCAAGAATTTATTGAGGAACATACCGATCCGGAGACTGCCGGGGTTTACCGGAAAAATATCAACGCAATCAGGGAAGTTCCGGCAGAATCGGATAAAAATAGCGTGATCCTGAAAAAAGAATCGCTGAATGATTCCGATGCCTTAGAAGTTAGTGACCGGGAGGGATCGAAATTAGTATTCGTTGGCATACTTGTCGTCGGATTATTCATGATTAGTATCGTTATGATCCGCAGACGGCGAGATTAATCCGGTAAAAGGATAGGGAAAAATGATCTGTGTTTTACTTTTTCTGAATCGTTTGTCTGGGAATCCCGATTTGAAGTTTCCCGGTTTTATTTCTATCTTTACAACCCTGGCCGGAAGGAGAGGTTAGGTGTTTAAAGAAGGTGGTTATGAGCGTCGGTAAATGATAAAAACTAGATAAAATGGGCAAAGGTAAGATATATGTAGCCGGTATCGGTCCGGGAAGTCAGGAGGACATCACTCCGGCCGTCCGGGCTGCAGTATCCGTTTCGGATGTAATTGTAGGCTATAAGTATTATTTTTCTTTTATACAGCCGTATGTAAAGCCGGATGCGGTATGTGTGGATACAGGCATGCGCAAGGAGCAGGATAGGGCGGCCCTGGCGTTCGATTATGCCGGGGAAGGGAAGTGCGTATGCGTCATCAGTTCCGGGGATGCCGGCATTTATGGAATGGCTCCCCTGGTGTGGGAGATGAAGCACGAAAGAAATGCGGAGGTGGAAATCGAAGTCCTGCCGGGCATCAGTGCTTTTCAGAAAGCCGCTTCTTTGCTGGGGGCGCCCATAGGGCACGATTTTTGTGTCATTTCCCTGTCCGATTTGCTGACTCCCTGGGAAAAAATAGAACGACGGATCGAAGCTGCTGCGGCCGCTGATTTTGTAACGGCGGTGTATAATCCGAAAAGCGAAGGCCGTTATTGGCAATTACATTATTTGAAGGATATTTTCCTGAAGAAACGTTCCGCAGCAACTCCCGTGGGCTATGTCCGTCAGGCCGGGCGGCCGGGACAGGAAACGGTTGTCACGACATTAGCGGATTTCGATCCCGAACAAGTGGATATGTTTACCGTGGTGCTGATCGGAAATAGCCAGTCCTATAATTGGCAGGGCAAGCTGATTACTCCACGGGGCTATTATTCGCATCCCGATGCTTCGCTCCCGGCCGAAACTTCTTCCGAAGGGGATGACAATACCCGGAAGCCCGGACAGGAGATTATGATTCGCAGCTTCAGGACCATTGCATCGGAACTCAGGCAACCCGACATTCCTTTGGACCGGAAATGGGCTTAGCTGCACGCTATACATACTACTGCCGAATTCGATAATGAAAATATTTTCTATGCCGACCCCTGTTTCAAAATAGGGCTTGGACACCGAGGACATTCCCTCGGGGAATAACAGTACGGCCCGGGTATCGGGCAGGCTTCCGTTATTCTTATCGGAAAGTGTTCCGATCAATCCTTTGAAAATAA
>CAJKZL010000026.1 GCA_905204385.1 uncultured Odoribacter sp.
GTGAAAATTCCCGTCACAGACAATGATTTTAGCATTCCCCTCGGCTATCCCCTTCTTCGTATACGCCCATTTCCGGCACAATTTCAACGCTGTTTCGTCTGCTTCCGCTCCCGAGTTCATCGGCAACACATTATCGTATCCGAAATACTTCGTGATATATTCCTCCCATTCCACCAATACATTATTATAAAAAGCCCTGGTAGACAAAGCCAGCTTCAGGGCCTGGTCCGTCATTGCCTGAACAATCTTAGGATGACAATGCCCTTGATTCACTGCCGAATAGGCTGATAAAAAATCAAAATACCGCTTTCCATCCGTATCCCAGACATAGATACCTTCTCCCCGTTCAAGCACCACAGGCAGGGGGTGATAATTGTGAGCTCCGTAAAGAGCCTCGCGATCCATAAATTCTTGCGCAGTCATAAATATGTAGTTTTAAGTTCGTAATCGTTTGCAGGATGCAATTTGAGAAAAAAACAGCAATTTCACTAACGATTTTGAAAAAAACTTCAATTCCCCCGGCAAATAAAACGCTTCCTCCCCTTTCCCTCCTCCCCAAATCCCTAATCTTTAATCTATAATCTTTAATCTACATTCTCCTTCGCAGAAACCCAAAATATTTCCTTAACAGTTCACGCAACGTATCGAACGATTCCTGATAAGAAACACCTACTCCCTGAATCGTCTCGGAACTATTGTACAATATCTTTTCGTCGGTATGTGAATAAGCCTTCATCTTCAAAGTGCCCTGCCGATTCAATTTCACTTCAATATCGAAATCGCCGGCAATATTCGTTTTTTTATTCTCCTCTCCGGTTCCGTTTTTCGTTCCTCCGACATCCATATTTCCGTTTGCAGAAATAGTGATGCGGTCGTTCAGCAATTGAGTAGAAAGCGCAACTTCAATTTCGTCCGAAGCAAGTTCGCGGTCAGGATCGCGTACCCGGTAAGCCAGTCCGATGTCCACATTATTGCTAATCTGCGACAACCAGCGGGATAATTGATTGGACATCATTTCGGTAACGGTGGTCACCCCTGCGGTTTGAGCCTGCAATCCATAATCCCCTGAATTATCGGTCCGGTAAAACCGGTTCAGGACCAACAAAGAAAACATTTGTTTATTGATCTCGTCCTGACTCGAAAACAAGCTTTGGATATAACTTCTGCTCTGGGTTTCCAAAGTAGGAAAATCAATATCGAATTTGACCACCGGATTCGTCAGATTCTCGCTCAGATTCAGGATACACTCCACCGGGACCTTCCGGGAAGATTCGGAAACCTTTTCTTCCTTCCCGTTTTCGTCGGCAATGAGATTTTCAGCAGGCAGCAATTCGCTGATCGAGGTTTTCAGGTTGTATACGGCATTGATATTCAACATCGCATCGTAGGGAGAACCGCTCCAGTTGATCATCCCCCCTGGCGTCAGCACAAATTTTTTATTGACCAGATTACTGAGCGTAAACAAATAATCCCCCTTAGTGATCTGATATTCCCCGAACATGCTCAGGTTTCCGTCCTTGTCAAAAGCGATTTTGATATTTCCCTTCCCGGTTGTGCGCAGGATATCCCCCACCGTCGGATCGAAAATCACCTGCACATTCAGGCGGTCGTTTACCTCCAGGTTTGCATTCAGGTTAATATTCGCCAGCATATTATCCGTTTCCGGTTTTTGCACCACCGTTTTATCTTCGTTCACAAAATGCAGAAAATTATTCGTTTGCTCCACTCCTCCGGCTGTCAAGGGAATATATAAACGGGAATCCTCCTCCGTTCGGGCATTAACGGTAATATTAACGTTCCCGTCCGCATTGTTCAGTTCAGCCATTCCACTCAGTTTCATCCTCCCGTAAAAAGATTCATTTTGGGCAAAACCCGTATTCAACACCAGAAAATCATCGAATTTCGCATTCAACCGATACCGGTTTTCCCAGATCTCATAAGCGCCGTCTAAAAGAGCGACATGCCCGTTTTTATCTTTTAACCGGAAACGATTAAACAAAAACCGATTATTGACAATCCGGATGCTATCGTGTATAAAAAAGTGGGTATTCAGATCTTTGACGACCATTCCAAGCGAATCGAAACGGATGGCCCCCGATAAGTCGGGCTTTCGGAGCGTCCCTCCGATTTGCAACTGACCGGACAAAAATCCTTCTGTATCCGAAAAATAATCGGAAGCATAGATCCCTAAACGCTCTATCCCCACCTGTTTCAAATGAATGCTCACATCCAGCGTATCGGTTGCAGGGCTATAAAAACCGTTCATCTGCAATGGAATGTCGTTACCTACATAATTTTGCGCCCCCATGATCAAGCTTTGGTTTTCAATATCCCAGTAAGAGCGCAACCGCATCGTCCCCAGCGTATCCCGGTTAAGCCCCCAATGCTCGATTTCAAAATCCGATAAAAGCAGGAAATCCCTGTAATAATCCTGTAACGTCAGTTCACCGGTAGTCACTCCGAACAAAGCCAGATGCCGCTTCAGGGCAATCCGGGCTAAATATTCCAGATTGAATTTCCGGAGGTTAACGCGCAATTTCTCATCGGGATCCTCGGAAATCTTTCCGGCAACCGTCAGATACTCATCCCCCCGCCGGACAGCAAAATCGTTTACCGTCACTTCTTTTCCCTTGATGGCCACCGAAGCCCTGCCCACTCTCCATACGCTGTCATCCATGACAATCACGCCAGGATGGATTAAAATATCGGTATCGTACGTATTCTCCTTCTCCCGGGGAGTGAAAATCACACAGGCGGACAATTCGCCGCTATAGGTTTTCTTTTCCCAATTTCCCCAGTTCAATTTATTGTCCAGATGATTGTCGGCTAATTCCAACCGGTTTCTAACGTTATACAATTGATATCCATCTCCGTAGATCACCTTAGAGGCTTTATACAATATATTCAGTTTTTCCGGATCGCCGGACATATCGACCTCGGAACCGATCAAATGTATATCCCCATAAGAAAGCGTATCGGCTGCCAGCAAAAGATTCAGTTTCTCATCTCCCTGGCGGAAATAAGAGTCGATCCGTGTACCCGGAGAAACGGCAACCCGGGGATAAACCACTTTGAGAATCCGGTTCGCATCTTTCAAATCGAGGGTGTATTTGAAATTAAATTTTTTCAGGTCTTCTTTTTTCCTTCTCCGCTCATCTTTCTTCTGAGAATAGGCCGGTAAATAATTATGCATCAACTGAAGCACAAAAGGGACAGGCCGCACTTCCTTAAAATGGCCTTCGATGGAAAGATCCATCACATCCGAACGAAGAGCGGTCTCATTATATTCTCCTTTCTGAGCATCTTCCATACAGAGAGAATCTATGTCGAAGCGGCCGCGTTCATTGGAATAAAAAACATCCGTCAATGCAAGACGGGTAAAGCTTCTCCCCTCGCCTTCGGAGCGGTACACATCGAACGCCATGCCGGTCCTTTCTTCGCCTCCTACCAAGCCCAGGCCCCAGGCATTCAGGTCGTTCAGCGCAATCTTCCCCCCCAGGCTCATCTGACATAAGGTGTCGCTAAAATCATACGCCAGGGCCATATCCCCCTGCAACACGGGATCCCCGGCAAACGCCGTCAATTCCAGCCGGTCGTTTACCAGATTCAAGGTCAGCTCCGCTTCGCCCAGGGTGCCTCGGTTAACCCGCAAATGCTTTACCCTGGCATCCGCCTCGAACCGCGGGCCCCACTCATTCCAGATGCCGTTATAGGAGCCTTCGAGCCGTCCTCCTCCTAAAAAATCAAAACCGGTAAATTTACCGAAATCTATCCGGTCGAAGCGAAAAAAACCGCTCATTGCATCACACTCTTCCTCCAGACTATCGCGGCAGGGACCGTAGATAAAACTCAGTTGCCCGGCTAAGGAAGGGGTAACACTGTTCGCCTTCACGATAAATTCCGACAATGTCCCGTCGAATTTAATTTGTTCGAAATCGATATAAGGCAAACGATACAAAGGCTGAGGCACCGGTATATGCCGGTCGAACCACGGCAGGTAGACCGTCGCTAAATCCTCCGGCCCCAAATGAGCTTTATGCAATTCTATATCGAAAACCGTGTTCCAGACATCGGGCAGCCCCAGGGACTTGAAACTTCCCTGAAACACAGTCCGGTCGCCGAACTCAAAATAAAGGTCATGGCCTTCAAGCTGGTCTATGGTATTGGACACCACCCCGCTACACTTTACCGTGTTGTCGATTCCCCTCAGAATCCCGTTGAAATAGGCCAAGTCGATAAAACTTACCGATGAAGGACCCAATTCATAATATTGTTGCATACGGGTAGTGAAATACTTCCAGTCGTGCTGATTCGGAATCCAGTTGAATTCCAGCTTGGTAAGCTCCACGCTGCTTCTCTCAAATTCGAAATGACAACCGGTGACCAGCAAATCCGAAGCACTCATCCTGACCTTCCCCCCCATATTTTTCACGACAAGGCCTGACTTTTCCACAAAACAAAGATTAGCCACTTCCATGCGTTGCGGTGAACCGGAAAAGTCAATTCCGCCGACGTCCACATTCAAATCCCGGCAATCGATGTCCGTCCAATTCACTCCATACTCCACCGTATCCCGAATTTCTTCCCGGTAGGTAAACCGGGAGTTCCGCATGCTTATT
Organism: uncultured Odoribacter sp.; assembly: GCA_905204385.1. The sequence continues at coordinate 4,620 of CAJKZL010000026.1, forward strand.
CTTTTCAATCCGACAAGCCAGCCGGGGCCTTCGGCATTCGGAATCCCGTCTCCCGAAGATTCTTCCGGCTTACTTTTTTGCAAAGCCTCCAGCCACATCTCGATATTGGTAGCATTGGTGCTATCCTCCACCCATAAATTGAAAGTCGCTTCATTCAACAGAACTTCCTCTATGGTGAACGACCGTTGTATCAGATTAAAAGAATCCGCCTTGATCCGAAGATCGCGGCAATAGAGCAGAGTGTCGCTTTTAAAATCTTTCAATAAGACATCGTTCAATACCAGCGAACGCATAGGACGGAAATCCACACCTCCGATCCGGATGCTGGCTCCGGTCGCCTGTTCTATCCGTTGAGTGATATACCGGACCAGGTGAGTCTGGACAAAAGGAGTCAGTAGCAGAAGATATACGATCCCCACCGCCAACAGGAAACCTGCTGCAAAATACAATAATATCCGTAAAAGCTTTTTTATACCCGCCGTTATTTTCAGTTTGCTTGCAAAAGTATTAATATTGCATCAGAATTGAAAAGGATTTCACCTTTTAACTTTGTGAAATATGACCGTAATTTTAGGCATCGAATCTTCATGCGACGACACCTCCGCCGCCATACTCAAGGATGGAATAGTTCTCAGCAACGTAATCGCCAGTCAAAAAGTCCACGAGGCTTACGGAGGAGTGGTGCCCGAGTTGGCTTCACGGGCGCATCAGCAAAACATCATTCCGGTTGTCTCGGAAGCCATCAAGAGGGCAGGCGTGTCGGTGAAGGACATTCAAGCCGTTGCATTTACCCGGGGCCCCGGTTTGCTGGGTTCGCTTCTGGTCGGCACTTCTTTTGCCAAAGGCTTTGCCATCGCCAATCACATACCGATGATCGAAGTCAATCATTTACAAGCCCACATCCTGGCCAACTTTATCAAAGAACCGGGAGTAGAAAGCCGTCACCCCTCGTTTCCCTTTCTTACCCTTCTGGTCTCCGGAGGCAACTCCCAGCTTATCGTCGTCCACGATTACCTGGAAATGGAAATGATCGGACAAACCATCGACGATGCAGCCGGAGAAGCCTTCGACAAATGTGCCAAAGTGATGGGCCTCCCCTATCCGGGCGGACCGGTCATCGATCGTCTGGCCAGGGAAGGCGATCCTGAACGTTTTTCCTTCAATAAGCCTCAGATCCCCGGATTGGATTACAGCTTCAGCGGATTGAAAACTTCCTTTCTCTATTTTTTAAGGGATGAACTGAAAAACAACCCGCAGTTTATACAGGAAAATCTCCCCGATTTATGCGCCTCCCTGCAAAAAACCGTTATCGATATTCTGATGTCCAAACTGAAAAAGGCGGCACGGCAAACGGGAATCCGGCAAATCGCTGTTGGAGGCGGAGTTTCGGCCAACTCAGCCTTGCAAAAAGCCGTACATGAAGAAGCTGCCCGGTCGGGATGGGAAGTTTATATTCCCCGTCTCGGATTTTCACTGGATAATGCCGGCATGGTTGCCGTGACCGGGTACTACAAATACCTGGCAGGCCAATTCATAGGCCTGGAAGCGGCCCCTTATGCCCGTACGACATTGAAATAAGGCAAGAACAACCATCGTCATAAATCCAAAACAAGCGAACATGAAACTTCTGGTGACCTATAACATCCCCCGCGAACCGTTTCAAAATCTGCCTGCCGACTGGGAAGTGACTTTTCCTACCGGCGAAGAATTCAGCAAAAGTGAACTTATCGGATTATTGCCCGATTACGATGTTTTGCTGGCGATCTTTCATGCTCCCATCGACCGGGAAATCCTCGATGCAGGAAAAAAACTGAAGTTGATCAGCAATTATGGAGTAGGCTATAATAATATCGATATTCAATATGCCCGCGAAAAAGGAATTGCAGTGACCAATACTCCCGAAGCCGTCAACAATCCAACCGCCGAATTAGCGATGGCGTTGATGCTGAGCGCCGCCCGACGGGTTTCGGAGTGCAACCTGCGCATCCGTTCGGAAAAGGAAACCATGTGGGGAACGATGCGGAATCTGGGCTTCGGCCTGGAAGGCAAAACACTGGGAATCATCGGCATGGGTCATATCGGCAAAAATGTTGCCCGTAAAGCCCAGGCTTTCGGCATGAAAATCATATACCACAACAGCCGCACCGAAGTGCCGGAATACCGGCGTGTCGGCCTGGACACCCTGCTGCAGGAATCCGATTTTATTTCCCTGCACACCCCCTTAACCCCACACACCCGGCATCTGATCGGAGCCCGGGAGATTTCTATGATGAAACCGCCCGCCAGTCTGATCAACACCGCCCGGGGCGCAGTCATCGACGAAGCAGCACTTGCAGCAGCTCTGCAAAACCACCGGATTGCCGCAGCAGCCCTGGACGTGTTCGAGGATGAGCCCCATATTACCGAAGCCCTTTACGGGCTGGACAATGTCGTCCTCACCCCTCACATCGGCACCGGCACCATCGACGCCCGCATTGCCATGGGCCGGGAGGCTGTGGAAAACATCCGGAATTTCCTCGCCGGAACACCGACCAACGTGGTGAACGGGCGATGAACGACAGAAAGATTTCATAAATAAAAGCAAAAAATAGGCTTCTTCCGAAGCATCCATAAAATGATATTTCAAGGACTGCTGAATACTTTCAAACATTCCTCCAAACACCATTTTTTCTCCTTCCGGGCCTGGCGTAAAATGAAATTCCAGTCCGGCTTCCGGTAATCAATCGCTTTGTTTTGCCCGTATCCCTAAAAGATAACGGACAAACAAAGCAATACAAGCATACCATATTTTTTCATCCGATAGATAAAACTACATAGCATCCATAACTTTACCATTCTGATTCTTCCCATCCCGGTACCAGTTCTGCCATTTTATCAGAATATCCACAGGATAACCGGAAACTCCCCGGTAGATCATATCTCTTCCTTTGCTATCCTTCTTCACCTGATAATCGGCAACATCCAGATAAATCACATCTCCCTTCAGGTCATTTCCCGATCCCTCCGTATCGTTTCCATAGCGCGAAACCCCTAATACCAGCGTTTTCTCCGTACGCGACATATCGAAACAGGTGATCCGGGCATTTTCGTCATAACCCAGTGACGTCAACGAAAATACTTCAGCAGGCAAAATTCCTGACGCCCAACTGAAAACATTACCTGAAAACAGCTTTCCCCCGGCAGACACCAGATTATATTCCCGGGCCTTAAACTGATAAAAGTCGCTCGCCGCATTCATGATGTTTTCCGGCATATCCATTTGCACGACTAATTCAAAAGGCACCTTCGCCACTTTATCCGTACCCACTCTTTCATCATTATTAGCAGGCAGCTTCAGTAAAAGGGCTTTAGCTTCTTCCCCTTTCGCCAGTACAGCAACACAGTAATTCGGACGATTGGTGTGAGTGGCATAAATCAAACGGTAGCCCTCAAATGCAGGAATATCGGATTCCGGTATTTCAATAAAGCCCGTCCCCATTCCGCTAACGCATACAAAACGCCCGACCGTTTCATCAAACATCAATTTATAGTTGGAATATTCATAAGCCAAACTGGCAACGAAAAAATCACTTTCGGCAGGGGTCACCACGACGGGAGTAAATACCGGGGATAGCGAACCGCCATAAGGACTGGCTTTTCCGAGCAAGAAAGCAGAACATAAGCCTCCCGATTCCGTACGGGAATTAAAACTATACAATTTACCATCGGCAATAATGACAGCTACGGAAGTGCCTGTCATAAAATCTCCTCCCAGCGCCTCCCCCCATAATACCCAATTCAGCATTCCCCACCAGAAACCCTGAGGAAGAAACTCCGGGATAGAAGGTTTCGGGTAAACGATCTGACGTTGAAAAAACTGCTCGTCCAAATAGGTATTGTATCCAAAATCCTCTAGGGTGGTATCAGCTATGGATTTCAACCCTTCCGCCGTCTGGACCAAAAGTCCGGAATAAGCTTCCACGGGAATATAATTACGATAGAGTTTCCGGGGATGAGTCCCTAAAGACATTCCTACCACACTTTCGTAATAATTCGCCACAAAATGGGAAGTGTCCGGCGCGATGCTCTTAAAAGACAGTTCTGCCTTTCCCTTGTAATTGCTCAACACTACGACGGCGTCCCCGGCCCGTTCACTGGTAATAAGCAAACGAAAAGGAAAATAAAACTTATTCCCCTGCACTTTATCGGTAATGATAAACCGGCAATTTTTATCCCCGTACGGCAGATTCACCCACATTTCAAGATTCATCTCCGTACTGACAATTTTTGCAGAAATTTCCCATTCATAACTGAACTGTTCCGGGTCCGAATACCCATTGGCTTCGAAAATCGGACGAATCCGCAAGGTATCGAATTGAACGATGCGGATAACCGAGTCCAATCCCTGAACCCGTTCTATCCGGTTGATTTCATGATAATCATAATTTCCCAGATCTTCATAACACGAAGACAAAAACACCAGGAAAAAACATAAAAGCATACTTATATTCTTCATATCAATCATTTTTCAAGGTTTAAATTTATTCAACAGGTACCATTTCATCCATCAGAATATATTCGTTAGTCTCCGGATCGATCAACCTCATGTCATTCAGATAATTCCTCAATATTCCGGCATATTTCAGCGAGATATCCCAATCGCTCACCGTCAATCCGTCGTCTTGTACGTCAAAGCGGCTGTCAAACCCGATCAAAGCCCTGAGCTTTTCGGGATGATAGTACCTGAAATACGTTTCTTTCGCTTTCCACCATTGAGGTTCGGCAAGATAATTATTGGCAACCACTTTCAATTCTGTATTTTCTACCGTTCCCAGCCGGAAATCCGCTGTAGGTTCGAGCCGTAATATCAGATACTTATTCAATTGCTTGCGGAAACTGGGATCCATATACCGACGGTAAAGGACAATCTTTAAAGTATCCGCCCATTGATTCGCCGGTAAAACGTGTACTTCAGGAATAGGATCGAAATCCTTACCGGCTTCCATAGTCGTTTTACCTTTACGGCACGATCCAGTATCCGCTACCACCACCCGGTATTGCCGGGCCTGTGTCGCCTGACGGCCATTGAAACAAACCACGATTTTCAAGGTATCCGACTGTATGGCATCTTCTTTGCTCCCGAAAGAATAGGTCAAAGAATTGAAACCTACTTTCTTCCCGGCAGAATTATAGATAAATTCCTGAAAATAAACAGCATCCTCATTTCCATAAAAGGTGTCCAAATCATCGGAGCATCCCTGTGTCAAAACCCAAATGAGTCCCGCGCATAATATCGATAATGTCTTCATAATCCAATGGTTTAATTAATTTACATTCCTGTTTCCTGCTTCCTGCTCGCTTTCAGGCATAGGAAGTACAAAAACCTCATTGCTGGCCGGCACATCCCCCTTCGGGGTAGAGCGACGTATAATGTCGTGGTTCAAACGCTTATAAATGAAAAACATTTGTCCTTCGAATAAATATTCACGCCGCATCTCGGCAAGCAAAACCTCCTCATCAAAATTGCTCAATTTATAATCTTCGCCCTCGCCGATAAAACGCCGGGCTCTTAAATCTTCCACCCATTGCCGGGCTTTCTCCGGATCTTCCTGAAGATAACTTTCAGCGACAATGAGATACATCTCAGATAATTTTATCAAAGGCACTTTAGGTATGAAATGCTTGTTATTATTTTCAGACATATAATATTTCACCACTTGTACTCCGTCAATCCAGCGGGCTCCCCGGATGTCATTATTATTGCCGTCGAACATATCCGAAAGATAATTGGCGTACATTTGCAAATTACCGTTCATCGTGGGACCTGAGGCTACATAATGATTGCCTTTGGCATAAATCTTTATTTTCGGATTGCGTACCGAAAAGATATGTTCGTCCGAAAATAAAACATCCCAATAATCGCGGCTTTCCGGAAAACTTTTACCATAATCCAGCAAAGCGAATTTATTACTGCCGATGACTTCCAGCGCGAGTTCGCGGGCTCGCTGCAGATCCCCGGCATCGTTCCGCGTGAGATAAATACGGGCCATTAAAGCTTTCACTGCATAGTAATTCATGCGTGCAACATACAAGTCTGCCTCGTCTTTGCTATTCCCTTCCAACGCATAAGGAACGACCTTTAAAATAGGGTCCTCTTCTAAAAGCGACAAAGCATCCTTCAAATCCGTCAGACAATCATCCAGGAACTCCTTACTGCTGCACAAAGCAGGCAAATCCACACCGAACACCCGGTTATAAGGCAATTTTCTGGCTTGTGGATCCTGCTGATAGGCAGGAGCATACAACCGCCAGAGGTCAAAGTGCAGGAAAGCCCTCAGCGCCAAAGCTTCTCCCTTAATCTGTCGCCTTACCTCTTCCTTCATCACATCTCCCTGCTTTTGTTCCCAACCGAGAATGTTATTGACCATGGCTATGGTGTGATAACCGTCCGCCCACATGCTGTCAATAATAATCTTGGCCTTCTCGACCTTGTATTCATAATCACAAAGTTCAGTATAACGATGATACATTCCAATGTAATCATAACTCTGTGCCATTACCTCCAAAGCGCCGAATGTCAGACGGGATCCGTACATTTCGGCTTTGGACATCTTACTATATACTCCTGCTAAAGCTTCCTGAAATCCCTGTTCCGATTTAAACAGCTTACTTTCTTCCACTTTGTTTACCAAATCGACATCCAACCAGTTCGAACAGGCCGAGAAAAGGAAAAGGAAGACCACCCGATTAATTATATTTGCTTTTTTCATTTCTTATCATTTAATCATATTTTACTTAAAAGGTCACATTCAAGCCGGCCGTGAAGGTCCGGGCAAAAGGATATGCCGTACCACGTTCCTGTTTTATGGTGGAGATGCGGAATACATCCGTAGTGCTCAACATCAGTTTAATCCGTTCCGCCCCGATCCGGGAAGCATACTTCAAAGGCAAATCATAAGACAGAGAGATGCTTTCCAGACTGAACAAGTTGTCATCCTGCACTAAGCGGGTAGTCTGATAAGTATTTGTTTTCTCGTCGATACGACGGTACAAGGCATTGTCTCCCGGATTCATCCAGCGATCGTATAAGGCCCGCTTATCCTTATTCCTAACCCTTTGATAATGTTGCCAGTCATTTTCCACTTTATCAGCCAATGTCGAATTAAATTGCTTGCCGCCATACCGATAGCGAAACAACAGATACAGATTCATCCCTTTCCAGTTCAGGTTACTATTGATGTTCCCTTCTACTTTAGGCATCACATCCCCTACGTTCACCTTGTCCCGATAGTCATAAACAAAGGTATAAGACCCGTCTCGCTTTATAAAAACCTCATTCCCTGTAGCGGGGTCGATTCCCGCCGAACGGACAATCATCAAAGCCGATTGGGAGCGACCTTCGGCATATTCCCGATACACGCTTCCTCCCTTCAAATTCCCTTCCTTCCGTGCTTCCTCGTTCATCTTTTCCAATTCGTTAGACAACTTCTTGATTTTATTCACATTTTTGAAAACTGCCAGAGTGATATTCCAATTCAGATCTTTTGCCCGGTTTTCAAGGATATTCACCCGCAAACGGCCTTCAATCCCTTTATTTTCCAATTTCCCCAGATTCTCCGTATAACTATAAAATCCCGTAGACGGCGCAACGTCGATGGGCAGCAACAGGTTGTCAGTCATTTTGATATAAGCATCGGCATTGAGTTGCAGACGACCTTTCAGCAAGGTCCAGTCGGTCCCCAGATTATAAGCAATCGTACTCTGCCATTTCAATTTTGGATTTCCATACCCTTCAAGCATCACTCCATAATATCCATTATATTCATTATCGAAATCATAAGTATAGGTTGTCATAGCCTGGGAAGAATTGAAATTCACACTTCCCGTACTTCCCACCGAAAAACGGAGTTTTAAAGCATTTTTCTCATTCCAGCCGGTAAAATGTTCCTTATGCACATTCCAGGCAATCCCTGCCGACCAAAAGGAAGCAAAACGGGAATTGCGGCCGAACTTGCTGGAACCGTCGGTACGATAGGACAAATCGATAAAATAACGGTTGTCGTACCCATAATTGAAATTTCCGAAAAAACCAACCAAACGCGTTTTATCAAAACTACCCGAAGGAGTGGAATTATCTTCGAAAGCCGTCCCGGCACCGATAAAATCAATGGATTCGCTGACAAACCCGACAGCCTTATACCAGTCTGCACGGTCATCCGTCATCATCCAGTTGCCGCCTACCCCCACATTCACCACGTGTTTTCCGATGTTCTTAAAATAGGACAAAGTCATGTTGGCATCGATTTTATTCGATTTACCGTTTTTGATATAATAACTTCCTTTCTTTTTTTCCGCATTTTCAATACTGGCCAACATATAAGCAAATTCCACGGACTTCGGCGACAAAAATTTTTCCGATTTATCCAGCTGCTTTGTATAGCTAAAGCGTCCCTGCAAACGTAAACTAGGAACGATACGCCAGTCAATATTAAAATTATCCTGTAAAGAAGTATATTCATTGGTTTCAAAATTCGGCAAAGTAGCGTTGATCATCGGATTATAATCCCCGGACGAAAGCTTTTCAACCAAATTACCTTCCTCGTCATACATCCTGTCATAGGGGTTCTGCCCGGCCCAGGAAGAAAAATTCCCGTAAGGAGATTCTTCCCCTTTGACATTATCTACCAAAATATCATTCCGAATAAAAAAGTCGTTGCCGATATTATACTGGAAAATCACGCTGATGCCGTAATTCTTACGTCCCGATCCTTTCATGACTCCTTTATCGCCGTTATACCTTAAATCGATGCCATAGCGGAAGCTATCGTCCCCTCCTTCAAAGCTCAGGGAATAGCGTTGATTCAGCGAACGTTGCAAGGGTTTCGACAGCCAATAGGTATCTACCCCCTCCAGCATGGCTTCCCAACGGCGATTGTACTCCATATCCTTCTGTAATCGGTCCTGCCAGGTATCCCCCCGGTAAGCGCCACTCAACTTTTCATAGATCAGTTTTTCGCGGGCATTCATCAGATTATAATCCCGCAGATCGGGAATAGATACATTAAAATTCGCATTCCCGGTGATGCGGATTTCTCCAGCCCTCGGACGTATCGTCGTGATTAAAATCACCCCGTTGGC
>CAJKZL010000027.1 GCA_905204385.1 uncultured Odoribacter sp.
AATCTTTATCGTTCGGCAGGCGTCGGCTTGCGTGTCTTCTTGCCCATGTTCGGTCTGTTGGGGATAGACTGGGGCTATGGCTTCGATAATGTGCCCGGGCGTTCCGGTGCTGCCGGTTCTCAAATTCACTTTGTCCTGGGTCAGGAATTCTGACCCGGATTAAAATTTGTTTAAGTGTCTGGCAGCATGTTTAAAATTACGAATAGATATCATTTTCCAGGGTCATTTTTAAAATACCGATTGGAAAGCGGATTTATTTTATTATTTTTGTGTTGTTCATTCTGTTGGAGTTATGCGCAAAGCGGTACTCGTTACGCTTTCGTAAACCTGGAATACATCCTGGATCATCTTCCGGATTATAATAAGGCGCAACAGGAATTGGATGCTTTTTCACAAAAGCTGCAGGAAGAAATAGACGCTGTTTATGCTGAAATATCGGCATTGCGAAGTAAATATCAGGCAGATCAGGTTTTCCTGACTCCTGCGATGAAGGAGCAACGGGAAAAAGAAATTGCATCCCTGGAGAACAAAGCCCGTATATTGCAACAGCAATATTTCGGACCTAAAGGAGTTCTGTTTGCAAAAAGGGAAGAACTGGTCAAACCTCTGCAGGAAGAGATATCGGCAGTGATAAAAGATGTGGCCAGGGAAGGAAATTTTGGAATGATTATCGACGTATCTGCAGACCGTTCTGTCGTCTTTTTCGATCCCAAGCTGGACAAAAGCGACGTGGTGTTGCGGAAGTTAGGATATACTGTAAAAAAATAACAAAGTAAAGAATCACAAAACCTAGAATTATGAAGAATACCATTAAATTGATTGTTGTTGTAGCTTTCACTTTAGCTGCTATGGGTGTATCTGCTCAGGTCAAGCTGGGACATATCGATTCCCAAAAATTAATCCAGGCGATGCCGGAGATGACTGCAGCTCAGAAAACTTTGCAAGACAAACAAGCTGAAGTCGAGAAGGAATTGACCAATATGAAAGAGCAATTCACGACAAAACTAAACGATTATTCTCAGAATGCCAAGAATTATTCCGATGTGATCCGTGCCTCCAAAGAACAGGATCTGCAGGATCTGCAACAAAGAATACAGCGTTTCCAGGAAATAGCTTTGGATAATTTGGAGAAGACTCAGAAAGAACTGATGCAACCGATCATGGATAAGGCACTGAACGCTATCAAAGAAGTGGGAAAAGAAAACGGATTTTCCTATATTTACGATATGAGCGCAGGGATTATCCTTTTCGCTGCCGATAATACAGAGGACGTTTTGCCTTTGGTTAAGAAAAAATTGGGCTTGCAATAAGATGTTCCGGATAGTTAGGATGCCGCCTCTCAAAGGCGGCATTTTTTGTTTTAAAAAATGAGGAAGTAAGTACGGATTTAGAAAAATATCCGTTATTTTGAGGTCCGATTATTCAAAAGTGCATCCGATATGACAGAGAAGGGAAAAATAGGAGTTTTTGATTCCGGATACGGGGGATTGACCATTTTGACAGAGATTGTGAAGGTGCTCCCGGATTACAATTATATTTACTTGGGGGATAATGCCCGTTCGCCTTATGGGACCCGCTCGTTCGAGGTGGTGTACCAATACAGCCGCGAAGCTGTGAAAAAATTGTTCGGTATGGGATGTGATTTGGTGATTCTGGCTTGTAATACCGCTTCGGCGAAAGCGCTGAGAACAATACAGCAAAAAGACTTACCGATATGGGCCCCGGAGAAAAGGGTGCTGGGAGTGATTCGTCCCAGTGTCGAAGCTTTAGCCCGGTATACATCGAACGGTCATATCGGGATTCTGGCTACTTCAGGGACTGTCGCTTCCGCTTCCTATCCGCTGGAAATAGAAAAATTATACGGTCCGGAAACATTCCGGATCACTCAACTGGCCTGTCCTATGTGGGTGCCTTTAGTGGAAAATAATGAATTGAGCGGTGCGGGCGTAGAGTTTTTTGTACAGAAATATGTGCGGCAATTGCTGGAAAAGGATGTTGCCATCGACACTGTCATCCTGGGATGTACCCACTATCCGCTGTTAAAGCCGCTGATTGCCCGTTATCTTCCCCGGAATGTACGGCTTGTCTGCCAAGGGCATATCGTTGCCGAAAGCCTGGCTGCTTATTTGGAGCGGCATGTTCGGATGAAAGAAAAACTGGGCCGGGGCGGAGAGATTGCTTATTTTACTACCGACCAGGCCGGTTTATTCGAACGGATGGCCGGGATTTTTATGGAAAGGGAAGTGGTTGCCGAGAGCATGATCTTGTAGTTTTTTCTTCCTATTTCCGGACTTTTTCTACCTTTTTGGCTAATAAAAATAAACATTCTGATTTTTTTTATATCTTTGAACAGAGCAATGATGTGTTTATTAAGAGCTTGACCGCTGTGAAGAATTTATGACAGAACAAGAACAGATAAAAGAAGCTTTTGAAGATTTGCTAAAATCTTTGAGGAAAGATACTTCTAAAGAAAGCCGGCAAAAAATAAAAGAAGCTTTTGAGTTTGCCAATGAAGCCCATAAAGGGGTGAAGAGGAGGTCTGGGGAACCTTATATTCTTCATCCATTGGCTGTTGCGAAGATCGCTACAAAGGAGATCGGACTGGGAACCACCTCGGTTATATCCGCTTTGCTGCATGATGTGGTGGAGGATACCGATTACACGGTAGAGGATATCGCTGCTATTTTTGGTCCTAAAGTCGCTTCGATTGTAGACGGACTGACCAAGATCAGCGGAGTGATGGGTTCGGATACCAGTCAGCAGGCTGAAAGTTTCCGGAAAATGATATTGACCCTTGCAGACGATGTACGGGTCATTCTGATCAAAATCGCCGATCGTCTGCATAATATGAGAACGCTGGCTTCGATGCCGGAGCATAAGCAGGTGAAGATCGCCAGTGAAACGCTCTATATTTATGCTCCTCTGGCTCATCGCATGGGATTGCATGCGATTAAAACGGAACTGGAGGATCTCAGTATGAAATACGAACATCCCGAAGAATATTAGGTTATCGATAAAAAGATCGAAGCTTACGAGAAACAATTTTCGGCACTCTTTGAAGAATTTATCAAGCCGATACGTAAAAGTCTGAGCGAGAACCACTACGAATATACCATCACCGCCCGCACCAAAAGCGTATATTCGGTGTGGCTGAAAATGCAAAGGCGTAATATCAGTTTTGACGAAATCTACGATCTGCTGGCAGTACGTATAGTGTTTAAACCCAAAGCAGACCAGCCGGAGAAATGGCAGTGCTGGAATATATATTCCCTGATTACGGATATTTACAGTCCTAAACCGGAGCGGATCCGGGATTGGGTGAGTGTACCCAAGGCAAATGGATACGAAGCTTTGCATCTTACGGTGATGGGGCCTGAGGGGCAATGGTTCGAAGTCCAAATCCGCTCGGAAAGGATGGACGAAGTAGCTGAGAAAGGCCTGGCGGCCCATTGGAAATATAAAAATGAAGGAGAAAGCTCGGAGCTGGACAAATGGCTGGCAGGCATAAAAGAAATTCTGGATCAGCCGGATGCGACAGCCCTGGAGTTTCTGGATGAATTTAAATTGAATCTTTTTGCCAAGGAAATCCGGGTATTTACCCCCAAAGGCTATATGAGGACATTGCCGAAAGGGGCTACCGCTTTGGATTTTGCCTATGATATACATACCGAAATAGGGAATACCTGCATCGGAGCCAAAGTCAACCATAAGCTGGTGCCTATGAGCTATAAGCTAAGCAGTGGGGATCAGGTAGAAATTCTGACCAGCGATAAACAAAAGCCACAAAAAGAATGGCTGGAATTTGTCGTGACGGCGAAAGCCAGAACGCATATCAATGCCGCCTTTAAGAAGATGCGCAAAGAATTGATGCGGAACGGGATTAATATTTATGAGAATGTAGTTAAAAGATTAGAGTTACCGCCTACGTCGGAGACCTTGAACAGAGTGCTGACGAACTACGGGATTACCAACCGGGACGATCTTTACATGGAGATCGGGAAGCATTCGATCACCGAGGAGGACTTGGACCGTTTGTTGAAAAAAAAGGCCGAAAACAAGTTTGTCAAGTATTGGAAATTGCAGTTTTTGTGGATCGGGAAAGAGGGAGATGATAAAAAGAAGGTCCAGCGAGGTATGGCCATTTCCCCGGATTCCGATTTTATGATTGCACCTTGTTGTAATCCTATCCCAGGTGATGATGTGGTGGGAATGAATATCGCGGGCACCAAGGTCACGGTTCATAAGCGTTCTTGTCCGGAAGCTATTCGCCTGATGGCAAGCTTCGGGGATAAAATCGTTCCTGTCAAATGGGTGAGCCATAAATTGATGTCTTTCCTGGCGGTCATCAAAATGACCGGTATCGATAAACCCGGTATCGTCAGTGAAATCACCACCTTGATCGCCAAGGAAGAAAAGGTGAATATGCGGATGATTCATTTCGATACTACCGACGGAATCTTTGAAGGGGTGATTCAGCTTTATGTCCATAATACGGCAGATTTAAATAATATTGTGAACCGGATATCGCAGTTGCAAGGAGTGGAGTCGGTGAAACGAATGGAATCGGAGGAGAGAGGGTAGTTTAAAGTTTATAGTTTATAGTTGAGATTGGTAGAGGGAGGGGAGAGGAAAAAAGAAGGCCCTGATAATTTAGCGAGGTAGCGATTTAGAATTTGAGGTATGGAAAAGATTAAAGAGACGGTTAAGGAATTATTTACGGCTTATTTGCAGCAGAAAGGACATAGGAAGACGCCGGAAAGATATGCTATTTTAGACGAGATTTATTCTCATGCCGGGCATTTCGACATAGAGTCGCTCTATGTATTTATGAAAAATAAAAATTACAGGGTGAGCCGGGCTACATTATTCAATACTATAGATTTGCTGCTGGATTGCAAATTGGTGATAAAGCATCAGTTCGGGAATAATATCGCCCAGTTTGAAAAAGCTTTTAACAATCGCCATCATGAGCATCTGATCTGTCAGAAATGCGGAAAAGTGGAGGAGTTCACCGATCCCCGGATAGAGGAGGTGGTAAAGCATATACAAGATAAATATCGGTTTGATGTACATCATCATCTTCTGTATATTTATGGGATCTGCTCTTCTTGCCGGGCGACAGAAAAATAAACATTCGTCGTTTTTTCTTTCGGAAGGTAAAAAAATTATCTATTTTTGTACGTTTGCGTTTCCCGGTAGCCTATTGGGAAATTTTTGTGAAAATCAATAACCATAAACTGTTGTAAAGATACTGCAGTGAAAATAAAAAGCCATACAGATGAAAGTTGATGTATTACTTGGATTGCAATGGGGGGATGAAGGGAAAGGTAAAGTTGTCGATGTGTTGACTCCGAAATACGATGTTGTCACCCGTTTCCAGGGAGGGCCCAATGCTGGTCATACCCTTGAATTCCAAGGACAAAAATATGTTCTTCGTTCCATCCCTTCCGGGATTTTCCAGGGAGGAAAGATGAATGTGATCGGAAACGGGGTGGTACTGGATCCTATTCTTTTTCGCCAGGAAGCAGAAAGTCTGGCTGCCAGCGGGCATGACCTGACCAGGCAGTTGTGCATCTCCAAGAAGGCACATCTTATTATGCCTACCCATCGTATGTTGGATGCCGCTTACGAAGCTGCTAAGGGAGATGCTAAGATCGGTACCACCGGAAAAGGCATAGGCCCGACCTATACGGATAAAGTGAGCCGCAACGGATTGAGGGTAGGGGATATTCTTCATAATTTCGATGAAAAATATGCCATCGCCAAGAGGAAACACGAAACAATGCTTAAGGCATTGAATTATACTTACGATATTACCGACCTGGAAAAAGAATGGTTTGAAGCATTAGACTACCTGAAGCGTTTTCAACTGATCGACAGTGAACATGTCATCAACCGTCTGTTGAAGGAAGGAAGGGCTATCCTTGCCGAGGGGGCTCAGGGGACTATGCTGGACGTGGACTTCGGCTCTTATCCTTTCGTCACCTCTTCCAATACCATTTGTGCCGGAGCATGTACCGGATTGGGAGTGGCTCCCCGCAATATAGGAGAGGTATATGGCATTTTCAAAGCGTACTGTACCCGGGTGGGTGCAGGCCCTTTTCCTACAGAATTGTTCGATGCTACGGGTGAGAAACTTTGTGAGTTGGGACATGAATTCGGAGCGGTAACCGGGCGTAAACGCCGTTGCGGCTGGATCGATCTGGTGGCTTTGAAATATGCTATCATGCTGAATGGAGTGAGCCAGTTGATCATGATGAAAAGCGATGTGCTGGATGGGTTCGATACCATCAAGGCTTGTGTTGCTTATAACATCGACGGCAAAGAAACGGAAGAATTTCCTTTTGACCTTTGCGAAGGTGTGGAACCTGTATATGTGGAAATGCCGGGATGGAAAACCGATATGACAAAAATGACTTGCGAGGAGGAATTTCCGGAGGAATTTAATGCGTATCTAAGTTTCCTGGAAGAAGAACTTGGCGTTCCGGTTAAAATCGTGTCCGTAGGTCCCGACCGTGAACAGACGATTGTCCGTTTTGAAGAATAGGTAAAAAACCGTTTTTGAATCGGCGGACCCTCTTTTCGTTAGGATCGTAGAACTTTCAGTTTTGATGAATACAAACATCAAAACTGAAAGTTTTTTATGGGTTCCTGTGTTATATTTTAGATCAACCTTCAGTATGACGAGTGGTTCAAATTGAAGGTTGATTTTAATTCTCCTCCTTTCTTTGCTAGGTTCGCTTATTTGTGCAAAATGTAGTTTATACTGAAAAAATGAATAACTGCTTTGAAGTAGATTGGTAAGAGTAAGCAATATTTATTAAATTTGTTTGCTATAAATGAGTTTTTATGCTTGCTTTAGAACTGAGTCTACCATTAAGTAATCCTGTACTGATTTTTTCAGTCATTCTGTTTATAATTTTGTTGGCACCGGTTATCTTGCACCGTTTAAAGATTCCGGAACTGATCGGACTGATTATTGCCGGGGCATTGATCGGGCCCAATGGATTAGGTATTATGTCCCGGGACAGCAGTATAGAGTTGTTCGGGACCGTGGGGTTGTTGTACATCATGTTTATTGCCGGACTGGAAATAGACATGGCCGATTTACGGAAGAATTTCGGAAAAACCCTGGGATTCGGTCTTTATACTTTTCTCATCCCTATGATTATGGGAACCCTGACCGGAGTTTACTGGCTGGATTTTTCCTGGCCTACGTCTATCTTGCTGGCCAGTATGTACGCTTCTCATACCTTGATTACCTATCCCATTGTCAGTAAGTATGGTATTACTAAAAACAAAGCGGTCAGCATGGCCATCGGGGGAACCGTGATCACCTGTATGCTGGCTTTGTTGGTGCTGGCTGTGATTGTGGGTATGTCCTCGGGAGAAATCGATCATCGGTTCTGGCTAAAGTTGGGGATTTCGAGTATTTTGTTTATCGCGATTGTGGTGATCTTTTTTCCCATGGTGGGACGTTGGTTTTTTAAACGGTATGAAGATTCCGTCGGTCAGTATATTTTTATTCTGGCCCTGGTATTTCTGGCTTCTTTTTTGGCCGAAGCGGCGGGATTGGAAGCGATCATCGGTGCCTTCCTGGCCGGACTGGCATTGAACCGTCTGATCCCTAATACTTCAGCGTTGATGAACCGTATCGATTTTGTGGGGAATGCCATTTTTATCCCTTTCTTTTTGATTGGGGTAGGCATGCTGGTGGATGTGCGTACTTTTGCTCAGGGATGGACGGCCTTGTGGGTGGCGATCGTGATGTGCGGCAGTGCTACCGCTGCCAAATATATTGCCGCCTGGGTTTCTGAAAAAAACTTTCGGCTGACCCGCGATGAAGGACGGTTGTTGTTCGGATTGAGCAATGCCCAGGCTGCTGCCACCCTGGCTGCTGTGTTGATCGGTTATAAGGTGATCCTGGGATATGATGAAATGGGGGATCCCATCCGCCTGTTGAATGAAGATGTGTTGAACGGCACCATCATTATGATTTTGTTTACCTGTACGATAGCCTCTTTTGTAACGCAGAAAGCAGCTCAAAACATTGCCATCGCCGAAATGAACGGCGACCGCATCGGCGATAGCGACGACGAGCAGGAAAGAATTTTAATCACCTTAAGCAATACTGAAACGGTAGAAGAATTGATCACTCTCGGTACCGCTATCAAATCGAGGCGGAATAAGGCTGAGATGGTGGCTGTCAGCATCATTAAATCCGATAATACCGATCCGGCTGCGGAGAAAATCTCATCCGCTTTACTTGAAAAAGCGAGTAAAGTGGCTGCAGCGACAGATCATCATGTGGTCCCTGTATTGCGTTATGACCTGAATATTGTCAATGGGATACGCCATGTGGCCAAGGAGCACAAGATCACCGACATCGTCATTGGATTACGCACTCAAAAGGATATTTCGGATACCTTTTTGGGAAAATTGACGGAGGCTGTGCTCAGTAAATGTGCAACCACAACCATTGCTTACCGCCCCATGCAGCCTATCGCTACGGTAAAAAGATACATTGTCGTCATTCCCGAGAATGCGGAAAAAGAAGTGGGATTCCCTTACTGGTTGATCAGCATTTGGAATATGGGCAAAAACCTCGGGGCTAAGTTTATTTTTTATGCTCATTCCGATGTGATTAAGATTCTGAATTTGGTGCTCCGGAAACATTTTATTGCAGCAGAATTCCGGGAATTTACCGATTGGGGGCAATTCATGGTTGTTGCCCGGGACATACAGGATAACGATACCTTTGTCCTTGTGATGAGCCGACCGGATTATCCCTCTTATTCCAGGCATATGGATTATGTCCCGACCTATATCAATAAATATTTTAATACCGTTAATTGTATGCTGATTTATCCGGTGCAGTTGGGTATGGGAGAGGAAGTAACGACATTCAGAAGTATTTCCATGATCGATCATTTAGAAGGTATGGACGGATTGATTCAGGTATTGGGAAAATTGTTCCGGAAAAATAAATAAAACGTTCGTTTAATTTTGGAACAAGTTTCAAAATTGAAGTAACGATGAGTGACCTTCGGTCACTTAATGAACGATGAACGATAGTGGACCCCTGCGGGGCGCCTTGTCACCGGAACCGATGGTTCCGGTCGTCCGTTAAAAGGCATCCGGAGAGACAGTTATCGTTTATCATTCATCCTTTATCGTTACTCTAAATTTTTCGTTCATCGTTACTTAGGACCGAAGGTCCTCATCGTTACTTACGTTCGTTTAATTTTGTCAATTTAGACAAAATTAAACGAACGTTTTCCTAAAGACAGCCTCTCACCGAAAAAGGGTGGTTGCATTTTAATTAAAAATTAAGGGTAATGTGATTTTTTTTTAAGAAATAATGATATTTCATCTACAGATGAGCAAAGACAGGATAAACATTAGTTAAGCGAGCGAGGGCAAGATTTATACTTTGGGACAATGGAAAGCCAGAAAAAGGATGTAGTGGGGGATTTGTTTATGTGCTTCCTCGCGTAGAAAAGCATAGGCTTTTTTAATATGGTCCTTGACCGTATTCAGAGAAATATCCAATTGAGTGGCAATTTCCTGATAGGATTTAGATTCCACTATGCTCATTTCGAGGATCTGTTTCCGTTTCGGTGGAAGTTGATTTACAAGATTTTGCACTAATTTAAGAAAATCGTCCGGAGTGTGTTCATCCTCCTGGAGCTGTTTCAGGTAATCTTGTTGATATTTATCTACCACCTGCAGATGTTCCAGGTGATTAAGGCTTCGGTTTCGGATGGTATATTGTAAATAACCCTTTATGTTTTCAATGTGTTCGGTCTGGTCAAAATTTTCCCATAATTTGGCAAATGTATCCTGGACGATATCTTCGGCCACCGCCTGATCACGGACATAAAACCGGGCCGCTTTAACCAAATCTGGATAATGACTTAGGAAAATAGTCCTGAATTGTTGTAATTGTCTGTGATTCATGATGTTTCTGTTGGTCGCAATCTTATTTTTCCCATAATTATACATAAGGAAATAACAAGATCGATTCTTTTAGGATTTTACCTTTTTTTGTTGGGTAAAATTAGCAAATATTTAGATTTTATCGACTATCCATTGTTTCTTTTCGTCCAGACGGATTATTCCATTGAAAGAATTTCCTTCTGCATCTTTAAAACCTGAAATTTTTGCCGTTTTTCCTTTTCGGATAAGGGCTTCTATTTGCTTCAGGGTCAATTTTTTCCCCTGTATTTCCTGAGGAATGAGAAAATCACAGGATTTACGGTATAAAGTGCATCCCCAGGCTGTTTTTCCTTTGATAATTTCTCCTTGACCACATTTGGGGCATTTCAATGTAGGAGGTTCTTCCGTCGTTTTGGCCTTGGCCGGTCGGGAGGCTTTCCCTTCTTTTGTTTCTTTCTCTTCCACTGCTTCTACGGTAATCGTTTTTGCAGAAGAATGTTTGACGTAATGGACTATTTCATTGACCATGCCCTTGAGTTCCTCCATAAAATCGGCTACCTGATAATTACCGTCTTCAATCATACGGAGTTTTTTTTCCCATTGTCCGGTTAATTCGGCTGATTTCAGCAATTCGTTTCGGATGGTATCGATCAGCTCTATTCCTGTAGCGGTTGCCAGAATTCATTTTTTGTCTTTACGGATATATTGCCGTTTGAATTAGGTCTCGATGATGTTGGCCCGGGTGGAAGGGCGACCGATGCCGTTTTCTTTCATCAGGTCCCTTAATTCTTCATCCTCCACTTGTTTCCCCGCCGTTTCCATTGCCCGTAATAAATCGGCTTCGGTATAGTATTTCGGAGGTTGAGTTTGTTTTTCCTGTAATTCCGGGTTGTGGGGGCCGTGTTCCCCCTTCTCATACACAGGCAAAACATTTTCCTCGTTTTGCTTATCGGTGTTGTTCCCGAAAACCACCCTCCATGCCGGGTCGATAATCTGCTTTCCGGTAGCTTTGAAATCTTCATCTCCGATTTTAGCCATTACAGTAGTGTTTGCAATTTCGCAATCGGGATAAAAGACAGCGATAAACCGTCTGGCCACCAGGTCATAGACCCGTTTTTCGTCCGGTGTCATATCGTAGCTGAAAACGCCGGTGGGAATAATGGCGTGGTGATCGGTAATCTTTTTATCATTGAATACTTTCGGGGATTTCCGTATTTTTCCACCTTCCAGTATCGGTTGAGTGAGGTTTTCGTAAGGTTTCAATCCTTTGAGGATTTTGGGAACTTTGGCATATTGGTCGTTAGGTAGGAAATTCGTATCCACCCGGGGATAGGTAGTCAGTTTCTTTTCATATAGCGACTGAATGATTTTCAGTGTATTCTCTGCGGTAAAAGCAAATTTCCGGTTACACTCCACCTGCAATAAAGTCAGGTCGAACAGTTTCGGGGGATGCTCCATGGCTTTTTTGCGCTCGATGCTGAGGATTTCCAGTTCCAGAGGAATAATTTTCTCCAGCAATGCTTCTGCCTCTTCCTTCTTATTGAAACGTCCCCGCAGGCAGGAAAACAGCCCTTCGCGGTAGTTGGTACGGATTTCCCAGTAGGTTTCCGGCTTAAAATGATCGATGGCTTTTTGCCGTTCCACCACTAAAGCCAGGGTGGGCGTTTGCACCCGTCCGATGGAAAGCACATTTTTTCCTGTTCCGTATTTCAACGTATAAGCCCGGGTAGCGTTCATGCCTAGCAACCAGTCGCCGATAGCCCTTGCCGATCCGGCTGCATAGAGGCTGTCAAAATCCTTCGATTCCATCAGGTTGTCGAATCCTTCTCTAATAGCCTCTTCGGTTAACGACGAAATCCACAGCCGCTTCACGGGCACTCCACATTTTGCTTTAGTCAGTACCCAGCGCTGAATCAATTCTCCCTCCTGACCCGCATCACCGCAATTAATGACCATTTCAGCGCGGCTAACCAATTCTTCGATAATGGCGAACTGTTTTTTAATGCCTTCATCCTCGATCAGTCGGATACGAAATTTCGAAGGAATCATCGGTAACACGCCCAGGTTCCATTTTTGCCATTTTTCCGTATATTCTCCCGGCTCCTGCAAAGTGCAAAGATGTCCGAAAGTCCAGGTGACGCAATACCCGTTCCCTTCCAGGTAACCGTTCCGCCGGGCGGTAGCTCCCAGAATATTGGCTATTTCTTTTGCAACACTTGGTTTTTCAGCGATACACATCTTCATATTTTTCACTCCGCTTGATTACAGGGCAAAGATACGACATAATCCGCATACTTCCCACTTTTGCAGAGAGGGAGAGGTCTCGGAAAAAATTGGAAAAGTAAAAGGTTAGAAATCGAACTTTATTTGTAAGAATGCGAATAAAGGAATATTGGATTTATACAAAAATTTATATGAAACATCTACCTGGACAATTTTTGAATCTGAGAACACTCAACAGATGGATATCTTTGGGAATATGTTTGGGAATGATTGGAATTTTGCTTTTTCCCGGACAGGCGATGGGAGAGCGCCCTATGCGCAATAGGCAGAGCGATGGGCAAGTGCAACGAGTCATTCGCGGAAAAGTCACGGACGATAAGGGAGAACCTATCGTCGGGGCCAATGTGTGGGTGAAGGGAACGACAACCGGCGTGGCGACGGATGCCAACGGAGACTACTCTTTGCGGATAGGGCCGGATGCCAAGTCGCTGAATGCTTCGTTTATCGGTTATTCAGAGGCGGAAAAAGGGATTATGCCCGGAGTGGAAATATACAACTTCTCTCTGATGCCGGAAGCTCGTAAATTAGACGAGGTAGTTGTGGTCGGATATGGAACTACCCGATTAAAGGATTTGACGGGGGCCGTCTCTTCGATCAATGCCAGTCAACTGGAGAAAGAGCCCGTTATGAATGTGGCTTCGGCCTTACAGGGGAAGGCTGCAGGAGTGCAGGTATCGCTGGCTTCGGCAAAGCCCGGCGAACCGGTGAAAATCCGGGTAAGAGGTTCAACCTCCCTGGAGGGGACGAACGAACCGTTGTACGTAATCGACGGTATCCCTTCGGAGCAGGCAGATATGATCGCTATTAATCCTGACGATATACAATCTGTCGATATCCTCAAAGATGCTTCGGCTGCCGCTATCTACGGTTCCAGGGCGGCCAACGGAGTGGTGCTGATTACTACCAAAAGAGGTGTACAGAGCGAAAAGCCGCAATTGGGGATTAAGTATTTTACTAATTTCGATACCCAGATCGAGAATTTTAGCATTCTGAATGCCGACCAGTTCCGGGAAGTGATCATGAATGCGGCGGTCAATACCTTGAAGGTAGACCCTACCAATAAAACGGCTCAGAGTATCAAAGACGGCACTATACTGAAAGATGCCGATACAGATTGGTATAAGTCGTTGTCACAGAAGGCTTATACCAATAATGTGGAATTTTCTGCGAGGGGAGGAAGTTCCGCACTGAAATATTTCACTCCGATTGGGATGAGGTTCCAAAACGGAGTTCTGAAAGGCGATCATTTAAAACGCTATACAGGCCGGGTGAATCTGGATTGGGATATTACACCGATGGTGAAATTCGGCACGAATCTCAGTCTGGCTTATACCGACCAAGCCCGGGAAGGGCAAGGGCTTTGGCAAATCAAACAATTCCGGCCTGATATTCCCGTATATGCAGAT
>CAJKZL010000028.1 GCA_905204385.1 uncultured Odoribacter sp.
TTATCTATTTAGAAATATTTTCATCCTTAAAAACAAGCAATACCTAGTACATATATCCCCTTCTCACACCGTATTTTTATATCATACTTATCCGATAGGTTTAATCATAACATATATTTTTTTTATTGTCAATTTAATATAGAAAATTTTTTTAATTTTGTCAAAGTATGCTTTGTATTCTTCCCATATAAAACCGACGTTTTATACGGATAGATTTTTTAGTAAGAAGGCCATGTTCGTTTTACCCATGGAGGCAGAATTCTTATAGGAGAACCGGGAGCGAATCGAGTGTCATAAGTCTGTAAAAACCGACAGGATTTAAACGGGAAGATGTCATACAGCAGATGTCGTCTGCTATATTGTTGAAAGATAAACATTTCTTAATTAATATCGTGTCGTTATGAAAGATCTGAAAGAATTATTGGCCAAGGAATGTAACCATCGTTTTTCTATGGATACCCCTATCATGGAGAAGTTCATCGATTCGCTCTCAGAAGTGCGTTTACGGCGGGGAGAAGTCCTGACCCGGTGTGGTCAGTTGGATTCTAACATATATGTGATCAGAAGCGGCATTATCAAACTCACTTATTTCGACGGCCTTAAGGAAAGGATTTTTGCTTTCGGCACACCCGGAAGCCTTTTGGCACAGATGCATTGCTATTATATGCATTTGCCGTCGTTTTTCCAAAGCGATGCCTGTACGGAAGCCGTGGTGATGAAAATTCCGAAACAAAAATTCGATGCCCTGATTTCCGAATCCGAGGAATTTGCCCGTTGGGTGCTGGACCGGACATTGGATCAGTTGTGCGGCCTGGAAATGCGGCTCGACCGGGTCAATGGCCGGGCGTATGAACGCTATGTGTCTTTAGTGAACATCGTGCCGGAAGTGGTCGGTAGCGTATCGTCCAAGAGCATAGCCTCTTATCTGGGCATAACGCCCGCTTACCTTTCTCAGTTAAAGAAGAGATATGCTATCCGGGTTGCTAAAAATGAGGGAAAGATCAGTCCGGTGACAAGCCATACCGTAAAATCCTCCAAGTAGGATTCAATCCTTAAAAAAACAAAGCCTGTATAGGTGTTGAACTGCACCCCAAAAGTTAGACACAAACTTTTGGGGTACACTTCATATACGATACAGGCATTTTTCGTTGTAGGCTATTTTTTTCCTCTTCCATACTCCAAAATATTTTTGAAAAAAATCGGATGTCTTTAAGTAGTGAAACGTTTTTGTGACAAAAATCAGGTTTTTTTGTGAGCGTTGATTAAATCAGTGTCTCCGGATAAGGATTTAATTACGATTGTTAGGTAACTGTTTTTTTAATAGTTCATTCAATACTAACACTGATAATTTAACTTAATTCAATTTAAAATGAAAACATTCAGACTTTTTTTGTGGGTGATTGCCGCTTCGCTGGCTTTCGCTGCTTGTAGTGACGATGACGGGGAAGACCTGGGAGGACGCTACAAAGTAACTGTAACCGCCGACGATAATGGTACGGCTGTGGCTAATCCGGCCGAAGCCGAGGCGGGAGAGAAGATAACCCTAAAGGCTACGGCCAACGAAGGTTTCGTTTTTGCAACCTGGACTGTAGAGAGTGGAAATGTAACGTTGGCTGATGCTACGGCTGCCGAAACGAGTTTTACCATGCCCAAAGGCGACGTAGTGATTAAAGCTTCGTTCGCGGAGGGAGTAAAAGAATATGCTGATATTCTTCCCCTGCTCCAGGATGAAGTTTTCAAGAAGTATGCCCAGAACCGCATGGAATACCCGGCTAATATCGAAGGGAAGAGCTACTATGCCTGGGATCAGGATCTCGATGGTAAACTTTCTTCCGTAGAGGCTGCCAAGGTGACGGCTATAGATATTTCGGGAACCATATACGATGGCTTACAGATTTCGCTCGAAGACTTGAAATACTTCCCCAACTTGGAGGTACTCGTGATTAAACAAAGTGATATCGTGGGCGGTCTGGATGTGTTCCCGAAACTGTCCAAATTAATCAACATTCAGGGTGATAACATGGCTACGCCTGAAGATTCCCGCATCGATCTGAGCGGTTGTCCGGAGTTGACTACCGTTAATTTCGAGGGTAGCTATGTGTATCATCTGGATTTATCGAACTGCCCGAAGTTGGCCGAACTGAATGTCAACTATACGAATATCGATGAGCTTAATCTCTCGGCAAGTACGTTATTGACCAATATTGACGCCGGCAGCACGTTTATTCGTTCTTTGGATCTTTCACATTGCACTGCCCTGCAGATGGTTGATTTGTCTAGTTGTGATAAATTGGCCGATCTGAAGTTGCCCGCCAATTCCCGTATAACGAGCCTCGATGTTTATAATACCGGGATTACAGAACTCGATGCTACTCAGCATACATTGCTAAGCTGGTTGAGTTGTGGCGGTTGTCCGAATCTGAAAAAACTCGATGTAACAAAGTGTCCTAAACTGGTCACATTGGCTTGTGCCCACAGCCCAATCGGTAAACTCGACGTGTCGAAATGTCCTGATTTAGTTAGATTAGTAGCTACCTGTAGCGCGTTGACAGAACTGAACCTCAAGGGATGCTCGAAGCTTTGGGAGGTCTTTTGCGAACATAACAACCTCACCGAACTGGATGCCTCAGAGATTGGTTTCTGGGTTGATGATAAAACCGGTAAACTGACTAACACCTATACACTCAACTGTGGCGGCCAGGTATCCCCCGGCACAGAACCGAGCTTTAGCCCAAGGGATGATCTGAAATTTGACCTCTGGAATCCTCTTTCACACGAATTGACTCTTTATTTGCGGGGAGATCAAATGGAGTTTTGGGAATCTCTGAAGGGGCTGAACCAGAACTACAACGTAAAGGTTGTAACGATTAATTAATGCCGGTTCTTCGAAAACAGGAATAACCAAACAAAAGGTTTATGTATTGGTGAGGAAACCCGGGACCGGAGGTCTATAACGGTCTGTCCGGCCCCGGGTTTCATTTATCGGGTATCTTTTCCCGGAAATGTATCCCCGCAATCGAAAAGTGGGGTATGATGCTCCGGATAATAATTACTAAATCTACAAACATGAAGAAAAAATTAAAACTATTGGTCTGGATGGCCTATCTGGCATTAGTTGTAGTGGCTGCTGCCTGCAGCGACGACGACGACAATGGTCCTCAGAAATATACAGTAACGGTGACTGCTACAGAAAACGGTACGGCCAAAGCCGACCCGACCTCTTGCGAGGCCGGAGAAACCGTGACGTTGACCGCAACCCCGGACGAGGGATTTCTGTTCGTGAAATGGACCGTTAAAAGCGGTGAAGTGACTTTGGCAGATGCTACGGCTAATCCGGTTGAGATCATCATGCCTAAAGGCGATATTGCCATCGAAGCTTCGTTTGCCGAAGAAATTATTCCGTACGCTATTCAGGTGACTGCCGGCGAGCATGGTTCGGCCAAAGCATTGGCAGGGGAGAACGAAGTCACAGAGGCTGCCGAAGGCTCTTCCGTTACCTTGACCGCTACGCCCGACGAAGGTTATGAATTTGTGGCCTGGAGCATTACAGGTCTGGAGCTTTCGGAAGAAGAACTGGCAAAAAATCCGTTGACCATCACTATGCCCGCCGGCGAGGTAAGCGCTACGGCTTCGTTCAAAGAGAAAATCAATGTGCTGGAGATGATCACCGACCCCACTTTCAAGGCTTACGCTGAATATTGCATGAAAAACGGCGATGGGAAGAGGGAAGTGGACGGTACTACCCTGGAACAGCCCCTGTGGGACACTGATTTGGATGGAATGCTTTCGGAAAAGGAAGCTGCTGCCGTGAAGTTCATCGATCTCAACTATTTCTATAATGAAACGGCCGGTGAAAAAGGGATTGATGTCGATATGATTACTTCTCTGGACGGTATTGGATATTTTACCGGTATCAAGCGGTTAGATATCGCCGATAACCTCTTCGATACGTACGATATGGTTGTAGACCTGACCAATTGCAAGGAACTTGTCGAAGTGACGGCTGAAGAAAGCGGTTATGGCTTAGCGAAGATTATTTTGGGCGAGAAGCCTGCACTGAAGTCGCTGAACCTGGGGTATTGCTGGGATTTGGCCGATATTGACCTGGAAAATTGTTCAAAATTGGAAGAATTGAGTCTCGGTTGTGACTACATCGAACAGATCGATTTGACTCCTTTTACACAATTGAAAAAACTGGACTTGCAATTGTCTTTAGGGAGCATTGATCTGAGTGCCAATACGGAATTGACTACTCTTTATCTCAGTTGCGACCTGACCACTCTCGACATCAGTCATCAGACCAAATTGACCACCCTCAATTGCTGCGGAAACAAACTTTCGGTAGTAGACATTTCTAAAATGGCTTCCGAGGAAGACGGCACCTATACGGCTTTCGTCGGCAATCAGGGAAGCGGGAGGAAGCCGCTGGAACTGGGAGAGTTGATTATGCGTGCAGACCAGAAAGAACACTGGGACAACGTATTGACCGTCGGGAGTAATAATCAGGCCCGGAATTCAAGAATTTTAAAAGTAACAGTCGTAGACTAACCCTGTCGTGATTCAGCCGGCCGGTTTGCGAAAACCGACTGGCTGAATCTTTTTTGTATTCACAACGCTTTTTACGGGAGTTTCCCTGATCCGGATTTCCCGGGAAGGATGCGGAGTGCAAAACTAATATTTATCAAATTCATTTTATGTTTAAAAAAATTGTTTTATTTACAGTTGTTCTGTGCTTCAGCTTTATTGCGATGGCACAACAGCAGCAGATTACCGGTACGGTCGTCGATGTGAAAGGGAATCCGATTCCCGGTGCCACGGTGCTGGTCGAGGGTACACAGAACGGTACGGCCACAGATCCGGACGGCAAGTTTACTCTGATGGCGCCGGCAAACGGAACGTTGCTGGTTTCCTTTATCGGCTATACGACCGAGAAAGTCGCTCTTGCCGGAAAAACATCCATACAAGTGGTCCTCAGGGAGGACTCGGAAATCATCGAAGAAGTGGTGGTGGTAGGTTACGGCTCCGGGAAACGGGTCGGCAATATTGTGGGATCGGTATCGACGGTTTCTGCCAAAGAAATTGCCGGGCGTCCGACGGCTAATATCGGCGATGCGCTCCAGGGCAAAGTCCCCGGGCTTCAGATTTTCAACACTTCGGGTGAGCCGCAAAGTACGGTGAGCATGAAACTCCGCGGTACTTCCTCGCTCAGGCTGGCCACTGCGCCGCTTTATATTCTCGACGGTGTACCCGTACAGTCTACGGTGTTCACCCAGATCAATCCGCAGGACATCGAGAACATCTCCATTCTGAAAGATGCTTCTGCGACAGCCATTTATGGTTCGCGTGCTGCCAACGGAGTGATTTATATCACTACCAAAAAAGGTCGCAAAGGCGAAAAAGCCCAAATCTCCGTGCGTGCCCAGTACGGTATTTCCATGCTGACCAATTATAACATGGACATGATGAACTCCGAAGAGCTGATCCGCTTCGAGGAGATGTGCCGTCCGGCCCTCAAAACCGATGCGGCTTACCAGGCGAAGAAAGCTTTTATCCTGGGTAACGGAATCGATTTCGACTGGACCGATTATCTGTTCGACAAGGCGGCTCCGCTGGTGCAAGCGGATGCTTCGTTGCGCGGTGCCACCGAAAAAACTTCCTATTATGTCTCCCTGGGTTACTATTCCGAACAGGGAACCGCCAAAGTCAATTCAGGGCTGGACCGTTTTACGTTCCGCACCAATCTCGATACAGAACTGGCCCGCTGGCTGAAATTCGGCGCCAACATTGGGCTCACTTACTCGAAATACCATACCATCACCACCGGTTGGGCTGAAGAATCGCCCATCCTGCAGGCTGTGACAGGGGTCCCCTATTACACCCCTTACGAACTGATACAGAATGAGGACGGTACCATTTCTTATGGGGATGTTCAGTTGGTTTATCCCTGGGCCGCAAACGGTCAGCACGATCTCAACGAATATTATAAACACAATACCAACGACCAGGTGCAGGCCAATCTGATGGGACAGACCTATTTTACGGTGACGCCTTTGGAAGGACTGACAATCCGGGCCACCCAGGCTGTCGAAGCTTTCGACTTCACCAACTCGGCGACTGCGCGTCCCGATAACCGATTGCACGCGGGGATCACTCCCTCGCGCCGCGAGTCGTTCCAGCGTTACTATCAGCTCCTCTCGACCAATACCGTCGAGTACCGGACCGATTTCGGTACGGGAATACATTCCCTCACCGCTTTGCTGGGACACGAATCGATGATCAAGAATAGCAATAGTTTCAATGCGAAGGGCGAAGGGTATACCGACGACCGTATTCTCTCGTTCGGTTCGGCAGTGAACATTACCGATTGGGCCGGCGGGAAGTCGGAGAGCGCTTCTAACTCTTTCTTCGCCAATTTCAACTACAGCTATAACGGCAAATATTTCGTCGATGCTTCGGTACGTACCGACGGTTCCTCTTTGTTCGGTGCCGACCACCGTTATGCCACCTTTTTTTCAGTAGGCGCGATGTGGAAGATGAAAGACGAAAAATTTCTGACGAATGTGGCTTGGGTGAATAACCTGAACCTGAAAGCCAGTTACGGTACAACGGGTAACGGAGGACTCTCTCCTTACGAGGCGCTGGGACTGGTCGGTACGGGTTCTTCCTATAATGGCCGCCCGGGCTGGGGAATCAGCCAGGTGCCGAACAAGGACCTGACCTGGGAGACCGTCGAAACACTCAATATCGGTGTGAACGGACGACTGGCCGACCGGTTGAATTTCGATGTACAATTCTACAACCGCCAGTCCAGGGATTTGATCATGGACCTGCCTTTCTCCGGTACGACAGGACTTTCGAGCGGAATCGGTAACATTGCCTCCATGCGTAACCGCGGTTTCGATCTGGAACTATCACTCGATCTGATTCATACGGAAAATATTTACTGGAATATCCGGGGAAACGTGAACTACAACCGGAACGAAATCACCAAGCTCTATCAGAACCTGGATGAACTGAAGTTTCCCGGTTCCGGACAGATTTATAAAGTAGGAGAATCTTCGACTGTGGTCTGGCTGCAGAAGTTTGCCGGTGTCGATCCGATGAACGGAGAGCCGATGTGGTATGATTTAAATGGCAATCTGACCAAAAATTTCTCGGACGACATCCGGCAACTCTGCGGTATGGATTCCACAGCTCCCTGGTCGGGCGGTTTCTCGACCAATTTCTCCTGGAAAGGTTTGGGCTTTGTCGCCGACTTTTCGTGGATCGGCGAGCGCTGGATCTTTATCGACGAACGTTACTATACGCGCAATCCGAATGACTTGCTCCAGAACTCTAATTTCGAACGTGAGATGCTGAATATCTGGACTACACCGGGGCAGAAGACCAACATCCCGAAATTCGGTACCCCTTACCGGGCCGATACTTCGATCTATTCGAACGCTGCCTTTATCCGGTTGAAAAACCTTTCGGTTTCTTATACTTTCCCGCAGCAATGGATGGATAGAACCGGTTTCCTTGCTGGGCTGAAAGTGTTTGTGACGGGACGGAATCTCTGGACGATCACCAATTTCGACGGTTACGATCCTGAAGTGGGTTATTCGAATGCTGTGCAGGGAATGTATCCCAACTCCCGGCAGTTTGTCTTCGGTACAGAGTTTACGTTCTAATTCCCAATATGATGAAGATTATGAAAAATATGAAAATATACCTTTTTTTGCTGGCTTCCCTTTTTGCTGCGACGTCGTGCAACCTGGACAAGTTTCCCGATAATGCGATCGATACGGAGCATGCGATGGAAAGTGTGGCCGACTGTGAGAATTTCCGCTCCGGTCTCTACGCCGGCATGAAATACTGTTTCACGGGAAGTTATGTTTACGGACCTGAGTTGCAGACAGACCTTTATCATGCCGTGCTGAACTTCGGTGGTTTCGGTAGTGCATTATACACTTATTCGGTGCTGGCCAATGAATCGATTTGCCGGAGTGCCTGGTTCGGGCTTTACAGTTACATTGCAAATGCCAACTTCCTGATCGAAGGCACCCAGAAGCTCCTGGGCAACGGTACGCTCGGTGATGCGGATGCCGCTAAAGTGTGGCAATATTACGGCGAAGCCTGTTATGTCCGCGCGCATATGTATTATTTACTCACCCAATATTTCTGCGAAGATTACGAACCTGCTACAGCCGGTGAAGTGTACGGTATTCCCGTGGTGCTGAAATATGCTCCGACAGCCGATGCCACAAAGTATCCTGCCCGCGGTACGCTGGCAGCGACATACGAGCAGATACTGGCAGACCTGGGTGAAGCTGAAAAATACATCACCGAACCCGGTAAGCCTAACTCGGCTTACATTACGACAGATGTGGTGACGGCTTTGCAGGCCCGGGTGGCGCTGACGATGCACGATTACAATACGGCTTTCAACAAAGCCAAAAGTCTGATAGACGACGGAGTCTATCCCCTGATGAGCGATGCCAGGGCTTATGCCGAAGGCTGGGTGAACGACGACCTGACAGAAACAATCTGGCAGCCGGTGATGACCGATCAGACCGATGTTGGAAATTCTTTCTCCTATTTTATCAATAACATGACGGGAACGGCAGGTGACGAAAATCCGCAGTTTGTTCCCGAAGACTGGGTGCTTCGTCTCTACGACCGGACGAATGATATCCGTTATGCGGCTTACTTTTCAGAGCGTAATATCCACCTGCCGGTGCCAGGCCGTCTGACGATGATGGTGAATTATCCGGGTAATCCGAAACTTTATTCGGGGAAAAGCAATTATGTCAACCAGCCGAAAGTGTTCCGGATTTCGGAAATGTACCTGATTGCTGCCGAGGCGGCTGCCAATCGTCCCGGACAGGAAGCGGTGGCGTCTTATTATCTCAACGAACTGAAGGGTAAACGCATCGCCGGCTGGTACGAGCGTAGCTGGTCGGGCCAGGCTCTGACAGAAGAGATTCAGGAGGAAAGGGTCCGCGAGCTTTTCGGCGAAGGTCACCGCATGAACGACATCAAGCGCTGGCATATCGGCTTTGCC
Organism: uncultured Odoribacter sp.; assembly: GCA_905204385.1. Next base: position 9,044 of record CAJKZL010000028.1, read on the forward strand.
CGCTCGGCAGGCCAGGATCCAACCTTGCTGGCGCCGGGAGCGAACTACGTTTCGCTGGCGCGGCGTGCCGACGATCCGTTCTTCCTGTGGCCGATTCCGACCGACGAAGTGCAGGCAAACCCGCAGATCGAGCAGAACCCGGCTTATACCATCAAAAATTAATCTTAATCAACCGAACCTATGATAAAATTGTTCAAATATGTTTTGATGCTTGCAGCTTTCTTTGTGCTTGCTTCGTGCAGCGACGATGAAGGCAACGGTGCCGGCGATGCAACGGTCGGTTTCGAGCAGGCGAAGTACACCTATCGCGAAAGCGAGGGGAGAGTGCGCATTCCTGTCAAGTTTACAGGTGAACCGAAAAGTTATCCCATCGTCTTCGATGTCAAGGCGACGGTAGATCCCGAAAAAGGAATGGTCGGCGGTGAGCCGGTCATCCTGGATTCGGTGGCCCATTTTATCCAGCTCGAAAATTTCCGCTATGTAGGAAATCCCGATGCACCGGTTTTCATCGAGGTGGAACTGAAGAACGACGAGGTGGTCAACGACCCGCGTTATCTGACGTTGACCATTACTTCGGCCGACGGGGCGGAGATCGTAAACGGAGAGACCACCCTCGAAATCCTCGATAACGATGACAGTTATTACAATCGTCTTATGGGTCGCTGGGCTTTCCACAGTACGAACTGGGACAACGGCAGGCCGCAGCCCGTTTGGGTCACCTATATTATGGACGGATTTACGGATGAGGAGGCTGAGGCAAACCGTGCCGCAAATCGGCTCGTATGTTACGGCTTCGGTGGTTACGGCGATTCACCCGGTGGCAAAAAATTCCTGTGGTACCTCAATTACGAATACGACGAGAAGACGGGCAAAGGTTCGCTTGCGCTCGATATGAGCCGTTCGCTGATCAATGCCAACGAAGATGTTTTCGGTGTGCAGGTCAATCCGACGACGGTTTTCTTTGCTACCATGCCTTTGGACACCAAGGATCAGAGCGTAGATTTGGAAACTCCGATTTATGCCACCTGGTCGGCTGACGCCCGGACCATTACATTCGATCAACAGACGGTATTGATTCCGATGATTTTCAGTAATATGGAATTTACAGGGATGACCATGGGTAAACTCAGCAAAATCACGATGGAGCGAGCCGACTGACTTTGAAAAGCCGAAGGGGGTAAAAAGTCCGGACTGTTTCGAGGCTTTCGACTCCTTCGACCTTTTTCCAAACGAATAATAAAATTTTAGACTTAGAATAATGATGAAAAATATAAATTATTTGGTGACGTTGCTGGTAGCCGTTTTCTTCTTTTCCTGATGCGGGGATGATGATGTCCTTGGCGAACGGAATGCCGGCAAAGAGCGTCCCGAGGTTACCGTTACGCCGGGTGCGGTCACCGGCACCGAAGCGGTCTTTTCGCTTGCGGCTTCGGAAAACAGTGCACAGTACGGTTACGTTGTGCTGAAAGGTACCGGGCTGACCGCTCCGGCTGCATACGATATTCTCACTAATTCAGTGACCAATACGGTGAAACGGGGCGTGTTTCATTATACAGACGCCGCATCGGCCTCCGTTTCCTTTCCTTGCGAACCGGAAGCCGGTTACACGGTTTTTGCCGCTGCAATCACCACGGACGGTTTGGTGAGTCTGGTGAAAGCTGTAGAATTCGACATCGACGATACGACAGCCCCCCGGCCGGATGCTTTCGGGGTATTGTCGGACAATTCCCTGTATATCCGGTTCGGCAACGAACGGCAGTTGTTTTTCAACCCCTCGGCGGATGTGCAGGCTACGGTACGCTATACCAAGCCGGGAGCATCCCGCGTACAGGGTGTAATGGTGATGACGGAACCGGAAATCATCCCGCGTGAAAATATCGTGATCGACGGGGCGAACGTCACCTTTACCGTACGCAGGCAACCGGGAGCTACCTTCGTGGTGGATGTCCCCTCAGGCCTTTTCACGGATGCCGCAGGCAATAAATGTATAGGGATACGCAATAACTACGATGAAAGCAAGAACGACTTCACGGCTGCTCACGGAGATACTCCTGCCGAGCCTTTTGCCATCCTGCCCGGATACTTTGAAAAGCCGGCTGTCGATACCGATTGGGGAGCAGAAGGTGCAACGATCGGCTTTACGGTTCCGGCTGTTATCTATGATGCTGCATTGGCAAATCCTGTGCGCGTGGCTTACAACGAAGCTGATGGCCTGAAATACCTGAACGCTGAATATAAGCTGGTGACGGGGGCTACAAACAGCACCGTAACGGTCAGCCTGCCGCGGAAACCGGACGGTACGTTCGATGTGGATGTGGCCGAAGGCGCTTTCTTCGATGAATGGGGCAATCCGTCGGCAAGGTTCAGCATGGAGCCGGAGACATTCCGCTATAATCAGAATATTATCATTCAAACGGGACGGCATCTGGTGACCTATACGCCTTTGACCGATTATATCGACGAAGAGATTTTGTCTGAAACTTCAGGTCAGGCCTTTCAGTTGGGCTTGCAGCCGTATGACGAAGAAAACGGCCTGTATATGATCGGTACTACTTGGTTTAACATGACCGGACATCCCTTTGTTCATCAGAATGCGAATACCGTGATCAATCCCGTTTTGGTCGGTAAGGTCGATTATGCGACGAAGACCCTTGTTTTCGACGGTAGTTATCTCGATCCGCGCGACGGCTACAAATCGCTCGTCAAAAAGGCGGACGGCACCCATGATTGTGCTTTCGGTACGGCCTTCTATGCCGACAATGTGACGAGCCCGACCCAGGGACTTGTTTTCAGTGGTGGTGGAGAAGATGGCAAGGCTCCGCTTGTGATTACTTTCGATGAGAAGGGGAAATTGATTTCTATATCGAAGTGCGGTTTTGCAGTCCGGAAACTCGATAAAGAGGGTACGTTGGTGGCTTATTACGATGCCATCTGGGAAACGGGCACGTTGACCTATGCGCCTCAGAATTGATAGTTCTTTGAGAAAAGGATAAATAACAGGGGGGCTGACAAGTCTTTCGCTGCCGTTACGGTGTAAGTCCGTAAGATTATAGTGAACTTGTCGGCCCTCTTTATTCAAATAATATGGAACGGATTCGATTCTATTTAAAATATGTAGTGTACGCATTCCTGCTCCTGAGCGGGATGTCGGCGTGCAGCAAGTCGGAGGAAGAACTTCCGCCACTGACCTTTTCGGTGTCGGAACTCTCCTTTACTTCGTCGGGCAGTGTGCAACGGTTCGACATCAGGGCGGTATCGGAATGGACGCTGACGGCTCCCGATTGGGTGCCCTGCTCGCCGGAACGAGGTTCGGGAACGACGACCGTTTCGGTGACGGTGCAATCCAATCCGGGTGCAGAGCGTAGCGGAGAAATCGCGGTGACAGCCGGCGGAGCGTCTGCTTCGGTCGGCATTCGGCAGGAGAGCATCGATTTCAGCCTGAGTCAGCCGGAGATCGTTTTCGACAGCGAAGGTACGCCTATCCGGCTGACCCGTGTATCGAAATATCCCTGGTCGGTTGAAATACCCAAAAAGGCTTCGTGGCTGACGGTTTCCCCTGCATCGGGCGAAGCGGGAGAGACGGTGGTGACTTTTACGCCCCGTCCGGTGGATACGCGCGAGCCGCGCACGAAACAACTGATTACGATCGATTACGGGGTTTCGAACGTCTTTCTGATTGTCAGCCAGACCATGCCAAACGAGGCTCCGCTGACTCCGCAATTGCTTTCGCCTGCGGACGGAGCTGCGGATGTGGCGGTCAACCCGCTCTTTTCGTGGAAAGCGGCTACAGATCCCGATGGGGACGAGTTGACCTACGAATTGCAGGTATCGCCCGATGGTGGAGTTTCCTGGCCTTATACGGTGACTACTGCGGAGACAAGTGCCAAACTCGATCAACTGTTGAACAAACAGTTTGCCTATTCCTGGCGGGTGAAGGCGTCCGACCCGTTCGGCGGGGAGACGTTGAGCGCCACGGCGACATTCCGGACCGGCGATGGAGGAGGCTATGAAGATGGGGAGGTGATCGAATGGCAGCATGAAACGGCCGGCGCTTCGCGTCCGGTGCATATGGTCTTTACGGGCGACGGCTTTATAGCCGAAGATTATGTCGAGGGAGGCGCTTTCGAGCAAGCTATGCAGAAAGCCATAGATGCTATCTTTAGTGTGGAACCTTATACCACTTACCGGAATTATTTCCGCATCAGTGCCGTGGTGGCCCATTCGAAGGAGCGGGGGACTACCGTGTTGAAGGACATGGGCGGCCTGGGACCGGGAGCGCAGACCCGGAATACGGTGTTCGGTACGACGCTCGACGGTGGTGGCGGTACCGGAGTGAACGGCAATTATAATAAAGTCTTTTCTTATGTCAAAAAGGTGCCCGGGATCGATGATGCGGAGCTATCGAATACGGTGGTCTTTGTGTTGATCAACGTCAATGCTTATGCCGGTACCTGTCAAATCTGGTCGGGAGGGCGTGTGGTTGCTTATTGTCAGAAGGGAACGATGGACAACGGAGGCCAGCCTGCTTACAAGTCGATCATCGTGCATGAGGGAG
>CAJKZL010000029.1 GCA_905204385.1 uncultured Odoribacter sp.
GTGAAAAAAGTCTATCAGTCTATCTGGTCTGCTCCTGTCGATTTGAAAAGCGGGTAGATTCGGGTTTATAACGAGAATTTCTTTACCGATTTGTCGGATTACTATCTGGAATGGCAGATTTTGTCGGATGGAGAAGCGGTGTTGAGCGGTGTTGTCGGGGAACTGAAGGTGGGACCCCAGGAAACGAAAGAAATTCAGTTGGATTATCAGTTGCCGGACAGTGACCGGGAATTATTGCTCGATGTGGCCTATAAACTGAAAAAGGCCAAGCAATTGATTCCGGCGGGTCATGTTTTGGCGGAAGATCAGTTGACGATTCAGCCTTACCGGCATTTCGATGCGTCTATCTCCTCAGGCAAACAGGCCGTTCAGGTTTATGAAGATTTGGTGCATTTGGTGCTGACGACAGAGGAGACCCGCATATCTTTCGATAAGAGGAATGGCTGGATTAGCCGTATTACGATGGATGGTCTGGAAATGCTGGAGTACGGATATACGCTGAAACCCAATTTTTGGCGTGCTCCGACGGACAATGATATGGGGGCAGGTTTGCAAAATCGCTTCAAAGCCTGGAAAAATCCTGAAATGAAAAAGAAAGAATTCAAAGTCGAAGCAAAAGACAATAATGTCCGGGTTACCGTTCATTATGAATTGCCTGCTTTGGCAGCGCAGTTGGAGATGATTTATGACATCGATTATGAGGGGGAAATCCGGATTACAGAAGCGTTGAAGGTGGATGAGAATAAAGAGAATAAGCCCCATTTGTTCCGTTTCGGTATGCAAATGGTCATGCCGTGAAGTTTAGACCGGATAGACTATTATGGACGGGGACCCATCGAAAATTATGCCGACCGCAACTTTAGCCAAAAGCTCGGACGTTATCGGCAAACTGTAAAAGAGCAGTATTATCCTTACATTCGCCCGCAGGAATCCGGAACGAAAACCGATATCCGTTGGTGGAAACTGACGGATGTCGACGGACGAGGATTGCTGATCCGTTCCGATGTGCCTTTCTCCGCCTCGGCCTTAAATTATTTGCAGGAGGATCTGGATGACGGGCTTGCTAAAAAACAGCGACATTCCGGAGAATTGAAACCTCGCAATCTGACGACGCTTTCCTTCGATTTAAAACAAATGGGACTGGGATGTATCGACAGTTGGGGTGCCTGGCCTTTGCAGCCTTACCTGTTGCCTTATGAGGATTATACCTTTCATGTGCTAATCAGTCCTGTACGGAAACGCTAAGCGAACGGCAAGACCTGAATAAAAAACTCCTCCTGAACCGGGAATTCAGGAGGAGTTTTTTATTCAAGATAAGGGAAGAGGAAGCAATCGCTAGGGTTTCGTCTGTTTCCCCGGATATCCTTGATCAGTAGTTATATTCAACAGCCGATTTCTTTTTTCCCATGGGAATACTGATTCCGAGATAAGCATTGGCACGTTTGATGCTTTTCAGGTCGCCTGTCGGGATATAGTCGCTAGCCAGAAAAACAGGACCTAATTTCAATCCCAGTCCCAGGGTTTTGAAATCGCTGTGCAGAATGGAATAGCTTAAGGTTGCGGCAAACCAGTTCCGGGGATGATAATTGGCGGAAATGGTTAATTCGGAGAATGTTTCAGGCTTCTGAAAACGAGTGGACGACAGCACTCCGATGCCCAGTTGGTTATTGAAAAAAGTATATTCCGCGCCGATGTTTAAAGTGGGCCGCATGGCCGTGGTACGTCCTTTTGTCTCATCCGTGGTTTGAAACTGGATCAGATCGTAATCGAAAATATCGGTCCCTTCTTCACCGGCTTTATAGCTATGCGATTCATTGACGGATGCGTAGGTGGTCGATGATTTTGACCAGTTAATAAATCCCAGGTCGATGACGGCAGCCGATACGGTCAACTGTTTGAGAATTTTATAAGTGGCGCCTAAGTCGATGCCGGCACCGAAACCGCCGATTCCCGGAGAGTCGATGTCCATATCGTTTATATAATTTTCGTTAGCGTCGGAAGTAAGTTCCAGGCCTTTCATGGATACATCCATTTTTCCCCGGGTGGTGACATCCCAGCTCAGGTTGTTTATATTGGGAGTAATGCTCATCTCATTTACATGTGCATCCAGGTTGGCGATGCCTATCAGTACTTTGGCCCTTCCTCCCAATGTCAGTTTTTCGTTTACCGGACGTGAATATCCTATACCTATTTCGGCAAAAGCATCCACGTTTATGCGTAAATCCTTTACTTGATAGCCTTGTAATAAATAGTCCAGTTCGGCAGGTAGCTGAGTGAGGTCCTGGTAGTGGTCAATATATTCTTCCAATTTATCCGAATTGCGGGCAAATTCGAACAGGGATTTGGGAATGGAGGTGCTTAGCATCACCTTGGTTCCCACATTAACGGTCCAAAATCCTATGCCGGCATAAAAACCGAAGGATAAAATATCGGTAGTAAGGTCGAAATTGATTTCGTTTTTATTTTTTAGCTTATTAAAAAGCTCGTCGTTTTGCAGAAAATCGTTTTTCTGATCTATAATGTCTATAAAATCGTCTACCGAGAGCGGATCGCTGACGATAGAGGTTCCGAAAGCGCCTATGACGGGAAAATTGAAATAGCCCCGCATGGGTTGTAAGGCAGGATTGAGGTTTAAACGGGTAGGAGCATTGTCGATAAAGTATAACGAACGAGCCGTTTGTGCATTTAGTCTGGCGGAGATGCTGCTGAGTAAGATAAATAGCAGGCAAGCCCCCGAAATGGAAATATTTGTTTTCATATGATTGAATAGGATTTAAAAATGAATGTCAAAAGTAAGAAAATTTATTTCTATTGCACAAATTTTCTTAAAAAGTTGAGTTTTTCCTGAAGGCAGGAAAGTAAAGGCATTCCTTTTTTAACTCCTGTTCTGATGGTGCGTAAGTTATAAATATGTTTCGCTTACGGGAAAACGGAGGATCATTTCTTTGGGGGGACCGAAAAATTTTATTCCTGATAAGTCACGGCCGTTCCACTGGCTGTGACCATCAGCATGCTCCCGTTTATGGTTTCGTAGTCGAGATCGACGCCGATTACCGCATTGGCACCCATTAAAGCAGCATGCTCTCCCATTTCTTTCAGTGCTATATTTTTAGCTTCCTGCAATACTTCTTCGTAAGCCTTTGAACGTCCGCCGACGATATCGCGGATGCTGGCGAAAATATCCCGAAACATATTGGCACCGATAATGGTTTCGCCGGTGACAATCCCGAAATAATGGACGATCTTTTTGCCTTCGATGTTGGGGGTGGTTGTAAATAACATATTGTGCGTTTGAGGATTGAAAATAGGATTAATATTTCGTCTCTGCTTTTTCCAAATCTTCTCTGCTTAAAGCTTTGCGGGTCATCGACCGCCAGGCATACCAAATGTAGGCGATGACGATGGGAATGATCAGCGACACCCACGACATGGTTTTCAGGGTGTAAAGCGAGGAAGAAGCATTGTATATCGTCAGGGACGAATCCGGGTCTGTGTAGGAAGGATAAAAAGCTGTGTTGTTGAATCCGGCGAGGATGAACAGGCAGATGACTGTAAATACGGTTCCGAATCCGGTGAACCAGATACCTTTGGTCCACGAGGGGGAAACCAGCGTCCGGATAATTCCGTATAGCACGCTCAGCACTCCCAGAACAAAAATCGTCGTGTTGACCGGCATTTCCATCAAGTTATAAAAATATTTATAGCGTACGATATCGATACCTCCCTCCGCATTGATGGCATATCCTTTTCCGGCCAGGATAAATCCCAGAAAAAGCAGGAAAAAAACAACGAACGGAATGGCATTGTAAAGGACTTGCCGATGGCTTCTTGCCCTGATTTCCGAGTGGTCTATGGTCAGTATGAAATAAAGCGCTGCTGAAGTACGGGCCAGGAAGAAGACGGCAAGAGCCAGGAAATAGTTGGTCGGGACAAACAAAGCGTCTAGCCCTCTCCAGGGAGTCATCCATTCCACTTGGTGCATCACTCCTAATCGGAAGGGTGAGCCGGTAAAAAAGGTAGCTACTGCGGCTCCTAAAAGGATGGGTCCTGCAAATCCGTTGATCATTAAAAATGTTTCATAAGTCTTTGTGCCTAAGAAATTATTTTTTTTGTTGCGATATTCAAAAGATACAGCCTGGAAAACAAAGCAAAACAAAATCAGCATCCAGACCACATAGGCGCCTCCGAAGCTGGTGGCATAAAACAGGGGAAAACTGGCAAAAAACGCTCCGCCGAACACCACTAGGGTGGTAAATGTATATTCCCATTTATGCCCCAGTGTATTGGCGATCAAATCCCGTTCTTCCTTATTTTTACCCAAAGTATAAAAAAGACTCTGACCTCCCTGTACAAAAAGCAGAAAAACCAGCAATCCTCCCAGTGTCGAGATGAGTATCCACCAATAATGTTGAAGTATATTTAAGTCCATAATCGAAAGTTTATAAAGTTCTAAAATTATTCAGGCTTTTTATCGTAGTTTAGTTTACTCTTGATGGGACGGCTTATTCTCCCCGGGTTCCGCAACCCCTTTGCGGATTTGAGCGAACATGATGCCTATTTCGGCAATCAGAAGCAGGGTGAACAGAATGGCAAACATCCAGAAGGTAGTCACCACCCAGCCCGAGGCAATCCGTGTAACAGCAACATTGGTGGTCATCAGATTTTGTACCACCCAGGGTTGCCGCCCTACTTCGGCGACTATCCAGCCACATTCAGAAGCGATATAGGCGAGGGGAACGCAAATAATAGCCAGATAAGGCATAAAGCGTAATTTGTTGAATTTCCGTTTTTTGGCATACCACCATGCAAGGATAAAGAATATCAAAAAAAGAAAGCCTGCTCCCACCATGATCCGGAAACTGTAAAAGATAACCGGAATAGAGGGAATCACATCGTAAGGGGATTCCAGGAAACCATATCCGAAATCGGCATAATTTTTTTTCAGTTCACTCAGAGAGCGTTCCGCGAGTGTATCGTTTTGCTCTTTAACAGCTATTTTATAGGTATTCAGGGCTTCAATGGCCGTTTTGCCATTGGCCATTCGTTGTTCGATGGAGGGGTAAATATGGCCTTCCTGGGAAGTATAGCCCTCCAGAATATTGTCGATGCCGGGAATGTATGCATTGAAATTGTGATAGCCCAGGAAAGACAGCAATTTAGGGATTCTTATCCTGTACTCCATCTTACGCATCCGTTCGGAGGGCAATTCCTTGCTTTTCACCGGTATGCCGAAAAGGGTAAAAGGAGCTCCTTTACCGCCTTCATTAAGTCCTTCCATAGCTGCCAGCTTCATGGGCTGGGTGCGGGTGATGTCCTGGGCGCTTGTATCTCCCGTGTATATGGTGAGCAGTATGCCGAAAAGGCCGAAAACAGAAGCGAGCAGAATGCTTTTGCGGGCAAATTCGAAATGTCGTTTTTTGTGGATAAACCATGCGCTTACGCCGATAACGAAACAGGCCGACAGGGTATAGGCGGAACTGACGGTGTGAAAAAATTTACTCATTGCGGTGGGAGAGAAGAGAATAGCCCAAAAATCGTCCATCTCGTTGCGTGCGGTCAGGGGATTGAATTCCATGCCTACAGGATTTTGCATCCAGGCATTGGCTACCAATATCCATAAAGCCGATATGTTTGCTCCCAGGAAAACCATCCAGGTGGAAACGAGGTGGAAGCGGGGGCTTACTTTTTTCCAACCGAAAAACATGACGGCAAAAAACGTTGCCTCCAGGAAAAATGCGAAAATCCCTTCTATGGCCAGGGGAGCCCCGAAGATGTCCCCGACAAACCAGGAATAATTCGACCAGTTGGAGCCGAATTGAAATTCCAGAATGAGGCCCGTTGCAATACCGATAGCAAAATTAATGGCAAAAAGCTTCATCCAGAATTTTGTGGCATGCAGCCAGGACTCTTTACCTGTACGCAACCACAAGGTTTCCATGATTGCCAGTAAAAAGGAGAGTCCTAAGGTCAGGGGTACGAAAAGATAATGATAAATGGCCGTCATGGCAAACTGCCAGCGGGACCACTCCACTAAAGAAGTTGTCGTGAGTTCGGATATCATAGGTTAGGGTTTTGTGGTTAATTCATTCAAAACGTGATTACTTTTTTCCTCCTCGGTCGTATATCGACTATTCAAATAGTTGGGCATGAATAGTAATTTAAAAACAACAAACATGATCAATAACTTTACTAAAACGATAGCTACCAGAATTTTACCCCAGCGGGGCAAATGACTGAAACCATCACGATATATATGCCATAATCGCTTCAACATAACTAACGTTTCTCGGTACCTGAAAGAAATAAACGTAATAAAGTTATAAATGTTTTTTAATCGGTCGATCATTTTATGATAAAACTTTTAAGAAATGTTTTATCCCTGCTCCGAGGACTTTTGCGGTTGGGAATGGCAGAGAAGAGGAAAACTATTTTGTTGTGGGATTTAATCGGGGATAATGGGATGAAATCCGGGTAAAATAACTATTTTTGAACATCGAAGGAATGAATAAACCGGGAACCGCAAACAATAAGATCAATATGAATACATTTACAAAATATGTATTGGGATTTGTGGCATTGGCTGTGGCCATTTTCTTTTCCTGGTATTTCTTTTCGATCATTGTTTATGTTTTGGTGGCTGCCGTCATTTCTTTCATCGGGAAGCCTATCATCGACCTTTTGGGGAAAATCAAGATAAAAGGACATAAATTGCCCGATGCCTTGAAAGCTGCCGTTACGGTCGTTTGTCTTTGGTTGTTGTTTATACTCTTTTTCAGTACCATCATACCTTTGGCTATCCGCGAATTTCAGTCTCTGGGAAATGTCAGTGTCACCAATATTGTCAGTGAGCTGGAAAGTCCGATTGAAGATGCCGGATATTTTTTGAAAAAATATGGTTTCTTGGAGAAAGACACTGATGTAAAAGCTTATATCGCGGATGGGTTAAGCGATGTACTGAACGTCGCCCGGTTGAAGAATTGGTTCGGCCTGGTGGCGGGTACCTTGAGCGATATCTTTGTCGCTATCTTTTCGATCACTTTTATCTCTTTCTTTTTTCTAAAGGACAGTCGGTTATTTTCGGGCATGGTGATGGCTCTGCTTCCGGCCCGTTACGAAGAACAGGGACGAAATGCCCTGGATTCGATCCAGAAGCTTTTGGTCCGGTATTTTGTCGGTTTATTGCTCGAAGTATTGGGCGTGATGACCTTGAATACGTTGGGGTTGACGATTATCGGACTGGGATTCAGCAATGCCGTGGTTATCGGTTTAGTGGCAGGCGTGCTGAATGTCATTCCTTATATAGGTCCCATGATCGGAATTTTTTTCGGTCTGGCCGTAGGAGTGGTGTTGAACCTGGACATGGAATTTTATCATCAGATGCTGCCTTTGCTGATCTATATGACCGTTGTCATGTTGTTGACTCAGCTCATAGACAATGTCGTTTTTCAACCTTTTATTTACGGCAGTAGCGTACATGCGCATCCTCTGGAAATTTTCCTGGTCATCTTAATGGCCGGAAGCCTGGCCGGTATTCCGGGGATGATCCTGGCTATCCCTTCGTATACGGTATTAAGGGTGATCTTGAAAGAGTTTTTCAATAAGTATAAATTAGTGAAAAAACTCACGCAAAGCCTGAACGAATAAACCTAAACTTTCGAATATGAAAAAATGGATTTTATTGGGCATATTGCTGATTTCCGGATTGGTTTCCAGCGCACAGTATGGGGGTGAACTGACAATCGGAACGAGATTCAGTTATGTAGGGGCAGGAAGAGTTATCTCTCCGGACGGAGAAAGAATTAATCTGGGATATACCTTGAAGGGCGTTGTCTCGCCGGGATACTTCATCTGGAATAGCCTGGCTGTCGGAGCCAATGTGGGATATGAATATTTGAAAGACGATCGGGGGCATCAGTATACGTTGGAAGCCTTTCCTTTTCTACGGTATTATACCCCTCATGGGGATTTGCGTTTTTTCATGCAGGTGGAAGGCGGGTATGGTTGGGGAGAAAGCAGAATGAAAGATGGCCATAACGGACAGCATGAATTATGGGCAGCCACCTGGAAACCGGGACTTTTGGTAAGGGTTAAAGAATATATGGCCCTCGAAGTCAGCGTTATGAGTTTGGAATATAAAAAGGTAAATATGACCGATAAGCAATCTCACTTACGCACTACTTCCGCCGGTTGGCGCTACAATTGGCTGGATGTCAGTTTCGGGATAGCTTTTATTATCGGATTATAATTTTTCAGGATCGTTTTATCGGATATGCTAGAGGGGGAAGGACTTTTTAACGGACGATATCGTTTTCGGTTATATCATTACTTTAATTTTGGAACTTGTTCCAAAGTTAAACGAACGTTTATTTTGTGCAAATATACGCATATTATTTATAAAAAAAAGGAATAGATTCTTTTTTTATCAGAATTTCTGGTATATTTTCTCTTCGGTTTGGCCTCTTATAGGATAAATAGCTTTCATTTATTTATTTTTAACTTCCATATTGTTCGATAGTTAGGTTGTACGTATCCTTTTTTGAAAGGTTATAACAAATAGTTGTAAAAATAACCTTCTTTTTCCATTCTTTTTTACTAAAATTTTCTTCTCAGGCATACCCAAAAAGCATTTATACAATTTTTCACTTTTTCGCCTTCTTTTATAAGGTAATGAGTCTGTTGTTAATGTATTGATAATCATTGTTTAAGATTTGTTATCGCTTCCGCCGCTTCTCCTGTTATCATCCTTTTAAAATGCCTTTAAACAACAGATAGTGAATATTTTGTTCAATAAAATAAACGTTCGTTTTTGCAAGGGTATTTTTTGGTTATTCAGACAAGGATAAATTGCATAAACTGAAGTGGATATTTTGAAATGAGCAGAATGTAGAATTAAGAACTTAACGTATGGAAAGAAGTTATTTGATTCAACAAACACCCCCCGGTTAACCGGGAGGCATTTTCTGTCTGTAGAATATGACAGGAAACCGAAATTAAATCATGAAAACAGGAGAGTTACAAAAGTGACTTCAATTAAATTACCAATTATAATTTTATGTTTATGAACAAAAAGTGGAAATTAATTAGTTATGTACTTGCAGGTGCATTGTTCCTAGGAGTATCCGGGACAACGTTTACCGGTTGTAAAGACTACGATGATGATATTGATAGTCTGAAAGAGAAGGATTCGAACTTGGAGTCTGTCATTTCGGCATTGAAAACACAGGTGTCGACCTTGGAAACAGCTTTAGAAACGGCCCAAAGCGCGGCATCCGCTGCTCAGAACGCAGCGGAAATTGCTCAGAAGGCAGCTTCTACTGCACAAACGGCCGCTGATAAAGCCATGGCTGAAGCTGAAGCAGCAAAATCATTGGCAACGTCGGCTGCTGCTACTGCAAAAGCTGAAGCAATTAAAGAAGCGAAGGAATATGCTGAAAGCCTTATCGCTAACTTAGCTTCCAAGGGTGATATAGAAGCTGTAGTGAATGATTTGAATGAATTGTCGTCTAAGGTTTCCGGTATCGACCTGGCATTGAATAATTTGCAGACTAGTTTAGAGAAGTATTGTACGATCGATGCTTTGACTGCTGCACAAAAGGCTCTTGAACTTCAGATCGAGGCTGTAAAAAAATATGCAGAAAAAGCAGATTCTGATTTGGCTGCTCAATTAAAGATCGTATTGGATGATCTGGAAGGAAGACTTTCTGCTCTTGAAACTGCCTCCGCCAATAATCTTACTTTGGCCCAGGTTCAAAAATTAGTGGGAGACGCGAATACTGCTTTATTAAAGGAATTAGGGATTGAAACCGGTACAAAGCTTTCGACCTTATTTTCTTTTATTTCTGCCCGGGTTTCAAGTGTAACTTTAGTCCCGAAAGTATTTATCGATGGCATTGAATCGATTGAGTTTCAGTCATTGAAATATACTCCGTTGATTTTTAAAAATGGTAAATGGATAGATAATTCTTCCGAAGCCGCTAAAATTCTTTCAAACGGTTCCACCCAGGCTTTTTATCGGTTGAATCCAACCGGAGTTCAGGAAACCGATATCGAGAAGCCTAGTTTTATTTCAAACCTTGCCACAACGAAAGCCAATGGGGAAGGTGAAAATACTCCTATCAAGGTGGATAGCTACACTATCGATCAGCTATCGGGCATTATGACTGTCAATACTTCCAAAACGGTTACTTCTTCTTTGGAGTTAGAAGGAAATAAGATTTGGACCGTAGCGTTAAAAGTGCCTGTTGCCCAGAAAAATCTGGTTGAAGGCGAAAAAGAAGCATATGTATATTCTGAATATGTCCGTGTAGCAGAAGCGACTGTTGCTCCTAAAATTGCAGCGAAACCCTATAATACTAAGGTTGCTCCCCATCACTACTCCGATTCGACTACCATTTTCAATTCACAGATCGATGCAAATGCTTTGGTGACCAAAGAAGTTGTTATGGATAAAAAGACAGCGGCAGCAAGCTTGAACTTATATGATTTGGTAACGGGTTGTGCCATGTTTGGAGATGTTCACCGCAATGAATTGACCCGGAAAGAACTGGCAAGCTACGGTCTGGAATTCCGTTTTGCAATAGCAAAGGGTGCATATACCGATGTAACGAATCAAACCAATCAGCAAAAATTTGCAGTGATTTCCCAGGATTCATTGGTTATCCCTGCACTTCCCGATGGCGAGACCAATAATTTTGCAGCAGCAGATAAAGAACCTATTGTCCGTGTAAGTTTGGTGGATACCAAAAACGGTGGCAAGATCGTAGACGTTGTCTACCTGAAAATAAAATGGGTTAAACAAGCCATGGGCGATCAGAACTTGGGCGTAATCGGAGAATACGACAAAACGCTGGGTTGTGAAGATCTTAGAATGGCTATATCCTGGGAAGATATGCATACTAAGGTATATGCTAAACTGGGTGACCTTGGACTCTCTTTTGAAGAATTCAAACAGATTTATCCGATGAAGATAGAGGGCGATAAGATTATTAACATGACTATTACCGGTGATGGTTCGGTTAAGGGTGCAGATTCTGATTATCCTGCAGACTCTTATGCCTTTGTTTGGACATTATCGGCAGACGACATGGGAGCGATTTATCCGAAATTAGCTAAAGATTATGGGGTAACCATTACTTGTGAGCCGTCCATATCGACCTATCCGAAAATATCCTTCTCTCTGGAAGCTACGGTTGTTTTGCCCGAATTGCCGAGTATTAACGGGTATTATGGAAATTATTGGCAGACTGTAGGTGAATTATATCGGATCACTCCGGTACACTATGATCCGAAGGGAGCTAAAGATCAAACTTGTGTATACAACAACAATTTGATGAATGGATTCACTTTCTATACCTATGCCGACGGTTCTAAGTTTATTGTGAAAAATATTCCGGATTGCGGAACTTGGGATATGCAATTCTCTATGAAGCAATCGACCGATGGGTATGCTCCGAATTATACGGGTTCCGAGCCTGATAAAAATAAAGAGAATAATATCGGCGGTTACAATCTCATGAAGTCAGGTGTTCAGGCTGCTCAATTAGTATGGCCGGATGATCACGTTGCCTGGTGTAAGAATCCCGAGCATAAGGAAGCCAATATTGTTTTGGAAAAGAACGATGCTGGTAAAGGATTGATAGGAAAAACAGCTAACATCACCGTTTGGGCCACTATTAATCCCTACAATTATGTTCCGGTACTCTCTTACGACGTAAAGTTTGTCGTTCCGTTGACTATCAATGCCAGCCTGGAAGGCCACTTTGTGGATCATAAATACGAAGGTTCTAAAGTTAGCTGGGCTGAAGCATTTACAATGACCGATTTTGCCAACTATAGTGTAGCGAAACAGACCACAAATACTGCTGATGAATATACCAAGTATGCGGCAGAACTTTATAAATTCTATGAAGTAGAGGATCCGCAATGGGATACCGAAAATGCCAAGATTTCTATGAAATGGCAGAACGGTAGTCTGGTTGTCGATAATACTCTGACCGCTGATAAGTGTATTTCATTGAAAGAAGCTTATGCTCAATACTCGATTTCACTGGAGGGAAATGATTTGGTATTCAAAAATAATAGTGGTTCTAATGTGGAAGAAGAATGCTATATTTATGTGAAGGTAATTGTGAAATATGGTTGGTGCAGTGCAGAAAAATGTGTTCAAATTAAATTGTTACCCGGAGATATTACCGATTAATCAGTAAAAGAAGACATTCTTTATATGCTTAACGTTCAGATTGGGAGGGGGATAACCTCTCCCAATTTTTGATTATTACCGGATCGTATGTGATTCGACATAATAAATGTCGGTACTTATTCAAAAATAATCTCAAGACATGAAATCAACATTATATGTAGTGCTATTTCTTTTAAGTTATTTGTTTTCTTCAGCCCAATCCGTAACCGGACAGGAGATCCGTTTCCTGCCTCATTGGTTGATTCAAGTGCAGGGTGGTGCGGGATATACGCTGGGTGAAATAAAAATGCATAAACTGATTTCTCCGTCGGTCGGTCTGTACGGAGGTTACCAAATTACGCCGGTGTGGGGCTTGCGTGTCGGATTGAGTGGCTGTCAAAGCAAAGGAGGCTGGGCTGTGACAAAACAATCGTATACGTATAAATATGTCCAGTTGAATGCCGATGCTCTGGTGAACCTGAGCAATTGGTTGGGCGGTTATCGCTACGATCGTTTTTTCAGTACTTATGTTTTCGGTGGTGTTGCTTACAACCATAGTTTTGACAACGACGAGGCCGTCGCCCTCGACGATGCAGGCAATGCTCTTCGTTACCTTTGGCGGGATAGCCGTTCTTTCGTTGCCGGCCGCATGGGGCTGGGCTTCGATTTTCGCCTTTGTGAACGGGTTGCCTTCAATCTGGAGGGTAATGCGAATGTGCTTTCGGACCATTACAATTCTAAAAAAGCAAACAATGCCGATTGGCAATTCAACGTAATGGCCGGTTTTAGCTTCCGCTTAGGCAAAACGCATGTTAAAAGCCGCAAACAGGAGGAAGCGCCGCTTCCGGAAATCGTGGTGAAAGACACGGACACTCCCTATTTCGAACCTGAAACAAAAAAAGAACCCGTCGTAAAGCCGGTTCCCCAAACGATTTCCCGGGAGGTCTTTTTTGCCCTGAATTCTTCCGTAGTCCGTGAAAGTGAAATGGCCAAGATTGATGCTTTGTTGAATTTCCTGAACGAACATCCGGAAAAGAAGGTGGTGATTACCGGCTTTGCCGATGTCCAGACCGGAAATCCCCGTTATAATATGACCTTGTCGCGACGCCGGGCGGAGCAGGTGGCGGAAATATTGACCGGCAAGGGAATCGCTAAGGAAAGAATGGACATCAAATGCAGAAATTTGGCCGAAATACCGCCCATGCGCGCGGTCAGATACGCGCAGGCGAACGCGACTGCAACGCCCAGCACAGAAACCGCCAGCGCAATGAGAATAGAGTTGACCAGATAATCGCCCGCCCCTTTGTTCTGCGTGTTGAGCACATTATCTAAGGTAAAGGAAAGGTCAGAGGGGTACTTTTTGTTA
>CAJKZL010000030.1 GCA_905204385.1 uncultured Odoribacter sp.
CCGTTTGCTTTGTTCACGGTGGCCGTCTTGATGCTGGCTAAGGCGGTCATGGGAGCGTAGGCGTAACGGATGACCCGGTGGGACAACGCTCCCGAGTTGTTTTGCACCAGTATGGCTTTGTACACGGTGAAGCTGCCGGACCCGGTGGAAGCTACCGTGACGGCCGTGCTGTCGATGAGAACCACTTCCGGGTAGGAACGATATTTTTCCGCCCGGGCGGCTTTTTGTCTTAACACCTGATCTTGCCCGGCGATGGCCGTAAGATAGGAAAGGAAGATCAGGACACAGAGCAATAAATGTTTCATGCTGAAATCGGTATTAATAGATTAAAAAATGTTGTTTTCCATTCGATGTGCCTAAGATAGTAAATATTCTTCGGATTGATCAATCACATAGTTTTCTGTAGCCTTTTTTATTGGGATGTAGCCCGTCTGTAAACAGAGATTCGTCGATGTGGCCTTCCGGGGTCAGTAAATGGCGGCCAGGATCGGCAAACTTTACTTTTTGCCGGTTTGCTAAATCCTGTATTTGCCGGTTTAGATGCTCGATTCTTTTTTCCATTTGCCGGCGCGGCAAGATTCCCCATACTACGATCTCGGCTTGGGGTTGACGGTTACGGATGGCCTGGAGTAGGAATTCTAAACCCGAAAGGATATCTTTATCTGTGTCGCTTTGTAAGTTATTGGTCCCTGCTAACAAGATTATTTTGTCGGCCCGGTATCCTTCCAATTCTCCATGATATACCCGCCATAGCATATTTTCAATTTTGTCCCATCCGAATCCCAGGTTGTAAAACCCTGCCGGAGCCATGTATTTTTTCCAGCTGGAATCTCCGCGTTTGGTGTTTGATTCGGGTATTCCTCCCCAGAAATGGGTGATGGAATTTCCAAGGATCACAGCCCGGGGAGGGCGTCGACGGTTGAGCTGAAGAATTGTCGCATGGCGTCGATTCCAGTCGTAAACCATAAAGTCTCTTCTTTGCCTTACCGGAATACAAGTATTTATCGATCCTATAGGGAGGCGGAGGATTTCCCTGATTTTTTTTTCGTAAGCTTCAGCATACCGGATCATGCCATAATCGGAAGCATGGACCCCGTCTACGGTTCCGTCCTGAGGCATGGCTATCTCCTCACAGGAGAGATAATACAATTGTGGTATATTTCGACGCTGTAGTTCACTGAAAGCATTCCGGCAGGCTCGGTTGGTTTTCTGATAGGATTCAGCCCGCGGCCGATCGGTGTATTGATTGGCATAACCGTCGTGTTCGGTAAAAAGAATAGGAGTTTCCGGATATTTAGCCCGGATTTGCTGAACGGCCTGAATCAGTAATTTTTCTATTTCCTTGACCGGATAATCCGGAAGATTAGGCATGCAATCCAGAATAAAAAGGCTGGCATCGATTTCGGTAATGAAATTCAACGCTTCTTTTTCCAGTCTGCCATTTCCGGAGAAGCCCAGATTGATGACAGGATGATCCAGACGGCGTCCGAGTATGGAGGTCCACATCATACCGGGACGGGAAGCGCAGGCTCCCTGAGCGATAGAGGTCCCGTAAACTACGATGGGTTTTTCCTGACGTAAAGGAGCATAACTGAAGGTGCTGTTTTCCGGGACACCTATCTCTAACCATTTGACAGTATTGTAAGGGGGAAGGTACAGATGATATTCATATCCTAAAGCCGGGGAAGTCCTGTAGGTGATAGGATCGAAAGTATAACTGATCGTATCTTTAAAGCTATACTTACCGGCACACCACAATTCTTCTCCATTTATATCCCGGGCATACAGATCTATGCCTGACCGGCCGGTTGCGGGAATGTGGGACGCAGCATAGCGGTCTTCCACTTGATAGCGAATGACGATTTTAGGAGCATTGGAGTAAAAATGAATCGCTAATCCGGAGCTGTTCCGGGATAAACGCCAGACTTCAGGACGTATCTTACCTTTCGCTCGCTGGGGAAACCGAATATATTGCCCTCGAAGTTCTTCCGGCCAACCCTGGCCTTGTATACAGGCGGTGGAATCGTTTGCGGGATTGTGCCAGCTTATTTGGGAGAAGCCACCGATTGTCAAGAGATGGCATAGCAGGAAAAGGAAGAAAACTTTCATCGTTTTATATTTAGAGGGTGGTATACAAAAATGAGGTTATCCGTTTGAAACGGGATAACCTCATGAAATGTCGTTTGATGAATCAAAAGAAAGAACTTAGCGTATTTCGGCTCCTAGCTGATGTTTGTAGGTACCGATGAGCTTGTTCATGATTTTGTCGATCTGCTTATCGGTGAGGGTTTTTTCTTCATCCTGGAGCGTGAAGCTGACTGCATAGGATTTCTTATCCGCTCCTAACTTTTCGCCTTCGTAAACGTCGAAAAGGGCAACCGATTTGAGCAGGTTCTTTTCCGTACGCATGGCGATGTCCCGGACTTCTTTGAAGGTGATTTTCTTATCGAGCAGAAGCGCGAGATCGCGTTTTACGGCCGGGAATTTAGGCATGGGAGTGAAAGCGATGGTATGGTTTTTGACCACTTTCAGCAAGTTTTCCCAGGAAAATTCGGCATAGTAAACGTCCTGGGCAATGTCCATCGTTTTCAATACTTTATGGCTCAGTATACCCAGCGTAACGATGTGTTTGCCATTTTGGGCATAAACGAGGCCTTCGCGGTAGATGTCCTCGGTGGTCTCTTCAAGGGTTAAGCTATCCGGCCGGAAGCCCAGACGGGTAAGCACCAGTTCGGCATAGCCCTTGAGGTTGAAAAAGTCCGATTTTATTTCCTGGCTGTTCCAGGAAGCCTGTGACTTATTGCCGGTGATCCATAAAGCCAGTTTATCTTCCTCCTTGTATTGTTTGAGGTGGTTTTCCCCTTCTTTGGGATGGAAAGTGTAAGCCTTACCGAATTCATAGAGGCGCAGGCTGCTGCTTTTCCGGTTGACATTATATGCGATGGTTTCGAGGCCGCCGAATAAGAGGCTCTGCCGCATCGCGTTGAGGTCGGAGCTGAGCGGATTGAACAGCATCACGGTATTTTCCGGCTTATAGGTTTCCCCGTTTTCGAAATAAGAAGCTTTGGTCAGGGAGTTGTTCATGATTTCGTTGAAGCCGTTGGCCGACAAGAGGTCCGCAATCTTATTCTTCAATTGGAAATCGTCCGGTTTTTCGGTGTAGCTGAGGGTCGAGTTGACTTTTGCAGGAACTTCGATATTGTTGAAGCCGTAAATCCTCAGGATATCTTCGATGACATCGGCTTCGCGGCGCACGTCTACCCGGTAAGGAGGAACATGCAGCAATAAACCTTCGGCATCTTCCCGGACAATCTTTATTTCCAGCGATTTCAATATCTTTTTAATCGTTTCGTGCCCGATGGCTTTTCCGATCAGGCGGTCGATATTGGCGAATTTCACGGCGACTTCAAAATCGGCGATGGGCTGGGGATAGATGTCGATGATGCGGGAAGTGATTTTGCCGCCTCCCAATTCTTTAATCAACAGTGCCGCTCTTTTCAGGGCATAGATCACGATATTGGGGTCGGTTCCTCTCTCGAAACGGAATGAAGCATCCGTATTGAGACCGTGGCGGCGGGCTGATTTACGTACGAACACGGGATCGAAACAGGCGCTTTCGAGGAATACGTTAGTGGTGTCGGCAGTGATACCGCTTTCCAGTCCTCCGAATACCCCTGCAATGCACATCGGTTGGCTGGCATTGCAGACCATGAGGTCGTTTTCGTTCAGTTCGCGCTCCACACCGTCGAGGGTAGTAAAACGGGTTCCTGTCGGGAAGCTGCGGATAATGACCTTATTGCCTTCGATCTTGTCTTTGTCGAAAGCATGCAAGGGCTGCCCCAGTTCGAACAGGATGAAATTGGTGATGTCCACTACATTGTTTATGGGATGAAGCCCGATGGCTTTCAGGCGGTTTTGCAGCCATTCGGGCGATTCTTTCACTTGTACTCCTTCGATACATACTCCGGCATAACGGGGACAAGCTTCAGGCCGCTGTACTTCGATGGATATTCCGGCATCGTCGCTATCCGGTTGGAAAGCATCTACCGAAGGCAGGGAGTAGCGGATATCCTGAGTTTGTTGCAAATAGGCTGCCAGATCGCGTGCCACTCCGAGGTGGGAGGCGCCGTCCACCCGGTTGGGGGTGATGTCTACCTCTATGGTATAGTCGGTGGTAACGTGGTAGTACTCCGAAGCCGGCATGCCGACCTGAGTGTCGGGAGGCAGTACGATGATGCCTGCATGATCGTGGCCAACGCCGATTTCATCTTCTGCGCAGATCATTCCTTCGGATTCCTGACCCCTGATTTTAGATTTTTTGATGACAAATTCTTTATCGTCGTCGTAGAGTACGGTGCCGAGAGTTGCCACGACTACTTTCTGCCCGGCAGCTACATTGGGAGCGCCGCATACGATAGGAGTGAGACGGCCGTCGCCCAGGTCGACCGTGGTGATGTGTAAATGGTCGGAATCGGGATGAGGCTCACAGGTTTTCACTTCGCCGACAACGAGCCCTTTCAGGCCGCCGCGGATGGATTCGAATTTTTCGTAACCACCGACTTCCAGGCCGATGGCGGTGAGTATTTCACAAATTTTTTCAACGCTTAGATCAACATTCAGGTAATCTTTCAGCCAATTCAGGGATATATTCATAGTTTTAGCAATTTACTCTTGATGACGAATTATTTTATCTTCAGCATTCTTTCGATCGGCACCAGGGCCTTTAGCCGGATGTCCTCGGGAATCTGCACCTGGAATTGTTCTTTTTCCAGGGCTTCGAGTACATTGTCCAAGGTAACCTTTTTCATTTGGCCGCAGATGGTTTTAGGATGAACGGGGATAAATTCTTTCTCCGGATTGTCCTTTTTGAGTTTGTGGATGGTCTCTATTTCCGTGGCGATGATAAACCGGCGTTTGGGGGAATGAAGAGCATGTTTGATCATGCCGGCCGTGGAATAGAGGTACACTTGAGGCATCGCGAGGATCCGATCGTCGTGCGAGCAGTTGGCTTCGGGATGGATAAGGATGTCCGCTTCCGGAAATTCCTGGCTCCTGGCGATAATCATTTCGGCTGGAATACGTTCGTGTACACAACAGTCCCCCTCCCAGAGTTCCAGGGATCTGCCTGTCACCTTGGCGATCCAGGCTCCCAGATTTTTATCCGGGACAAAAAGGATTTTCCGGTCGGACGGAAGGCTTTGCACTACCTTTAAGGCATTGGCCGAGGTACAGCAGATGTCGGTCCAGGCCTTCACTTCTGCCGTGGTGTTGACATAACTCACCACAATTCCTCCAGGGTTTGCTTTCTTCCATTCCCTAAGATCGTAGCCCGTTATACTTTCGGCCAGCGAGCAGCCGGCGAACTGCGCCGGGATAAGCACTTTCTTTTCCGGGGAAATGATGGCTGCCGTTTCGGCCATAAAATGCACTCCGCAAAATACAATGATCTTTGCATCCGTTTTTCCGGCTTCCTGCGAAAGGCCCAGGGAATCGCCCAGATAGTCTGCAATATCCTGTACTTCGGGACGAGTATAGTAATGTGCCAGGATAACGGCATTTTTTTCTTTTTTCAATTGCTGTATCCTGTCCAGGATTTCTGTATTCGTCATAGCTTTTTCATTTTCGGCCCCAAAGATAGCAAAAAGGGATTAGAGTTTAAAGATTTACAGATGAGATTATGAGATTATAGATGATAGATGATAGATTAGAGAAAAAGAGATTCCTGAGGAAGGAATGACAGGGAAGAAGGGGCTATGCAGCGAACCGGTTCTTCCCTTTTGAATCTCCGATCTTTCATCTCTCCTCTTAGAATCTGATGTTCATGCTGATATCCAGGGCTGTGACGGAATGGGTAAGCGCACCAACGCTGATAAAGTCTACGCCGGTGGCGGCCACTTCTTTCAAACGGGGGATGCTCATGTTGCCGGAAGCTTCGGTCTGAGCTTGTCCGCCGATGATTTTGACAGCCTCGGCCATGGCCTCGTTGCTCATATTGTCGAACATGATGATATCGGCTTTGGCAGCCAGGGCTTCACGGACTTCGGCAAGGTCGGTGACTTCCACTTCGATTTTCATGCCGGAGGGAATCTGTGCGCGCACTGCTTCGACGGCCCGGGTGATTCCGCCGGCCACTTTGATGTGGTTGTCTTTGATCATGGCCATGTCGTAAAGGCCCATCCGGTGATTGGTGCCTCCTCCGTCCTTGACGGCCATTTTATCGAGCACCCTCAGACCGGGGGCCGTTTTGCGGGTATCCAGCAATCGGGTATGAGTGCCGGCCAATTCTCTGACATAGCGGGCCGTTTCGGTGGCGATCCCGGACATGCGCTGCAGTATATTCAGCGACAGCCGTTCTCCCAGTAAAAGACAGCGGTAACTGGCTTCGATGCGCAGAATAATGTCGCCTTTGCGGACTGTTTCTCCGTCTTTGACCAAAGGTTCCCAACGGATGTTCCGGTCAAAACGTTCGTATACCCGGCGTGCGATTTCCAGGCCTGAAACTACGCCGTCGGCTTTCATTTTCATCTCGGCTGTCGAGCGCGATTGGGCAGGAATAATGGAGTTGGTGGTCACATCGCCTGTTGAAATGTCCTCTTCAATGGCAAGGTCGATGAGCCGGTCTATTAATTCGTCGTTTGTCATAGCGTTTTATTTATTAGTATTGACTGGTATTTTTTGTATTTCTTTGTTTTTCTGCTGGACGATATGGTGCAGGTAGAAAGGGTCGGAGGAGGGGAAATCTTCCCGGTAGTGTCCTCCCCGGCTTTCTTTTCGGTAGAGCGCCGAACGGATGATCAGCCTGGCGATCGTGATGAGATTGTGGCTGATGAGCGAGTAATATTCGTTTGTTTCGCAGGGAAGCGTCTTTTCCAGTTCCCCGAGGCGGTCGAGTCCTTTCTGTAGAAGAGCGGCATTGCGGATAATCCCGGCATGTACCGTCATCAAGCGTGAAATGTCTTTTTTCAATTGGATGTATCCGGAGGCATACTGATGATTGCAATGGTAAAGGGGATGAAATTCCGGTGTTTCTTCGATGGCCGGAGTGAGGCGCGAAGCTTGGATCGCCCTTTTGCCGAACACGAGGCATTCGATCAGGGAATTGGAAGCCAGCCGATTGGCACCCATAATGCCCGAGGAGGCCAGTGCGCCGCAGACATAGAGCCTTTTGATATTGCTTTCGCCGTTGAGATCGGTGCGCACACCGCCTACCATATAGTGTGCTGCGGGAGCCACCGGAATGCGGTCGCACATATCGATGCCCGCTTCCCGGCATTTTTCGTAAATGTTGGGAAAACGGCTTTTCACCATGGCGGGATCCAGGTGTTTCAGGGATAGCCAGACGAAATCCTGGTCGTATTGCCGCATTTGCCGGTAGATGGACTGAGCCACAATGTCCCTGGGAGCCAGTTCGGCCAGTTCGTGGATGGCAGTCATAAAGCGTTCGCCGTTTTGGTTGATCAGATGAGCCCCTTCGCCACGCACGGCTTCGCTGATCAGGAAAGCTTCTTCCGAATCGGTGCATAAAGCAGAGGGATGGAATTGAATAAATTCCATGTCTGCAATTTCGCACCCTGCGTTGTAGGCTAGCGCCAGGCCGTCGCCGATCGTCGTATGCGGATTGGTGGTCCGCCTGTAAATGGCTGAGGTGCCCCCGAGGGTGAGAAAGGTATTCGGCGCCAGAAAAAGTTCCTCGCTTTGGGAAACCAGATTCCAGGCGCGTACACCGAAGCAGGCGTTGTGGTCCTGAAGGATTCCGATTACCGAATGGTTTTCGAAAATGTCGATGCGCGGGTTGCTGATGACCTTGCTGATCATGAAGCTGGTGACCATTCTTCCGGTGGCATCGCCTCCGGCATGAAGGATGCGCTTGCGGTGATGTCCGCCTTCGAGCCCCAGCGCCAGGCTGCCGTCCACCATATCGAAGTGCATGCCGGCTTCTATCAGTTCCCGTATGCGTTGAGGGCCTTCGTTGACCAGAATATCTACGGCAGGATAGTCGCACAATCCCCGCCCGGCGATGATGGTATCTTCAAAATGAAGGGCCGGAGCATCGTCTTCGTCCGTTACGGCTGCGATGCCGCCCTGGGCAAAATAGGAATTGCTTTCTGTTATCCCTGACTTGGTTAACAGGGCTACTTTACCATAATTCGCTGCAAGATAAGCAGTATACAAACCCGCAAGACCACTTCCGGCAATGATATAATCGTAATGACGCATTTCTAAAGATGTAAATTAGTGCGAAAGTACCATTTTTTTGTAAAAAGCAGGTGACTTTGAGAATTTTTTTAAAAAAGAAAGCAGAAAAACAGGTGTGGAATAATTAGACATGAGTGTCTAAAATTTTTACGTTACAAGTCGGGAGCGGGAGAGGTAAGTCGTTCGAATTAAATTTATTATTGGCGTGGCATGCAAATTGTTCCAGGATGTTCTAAAAAAGAAAGAGATGAAAAATATCGTATATTTTTTCCGGCTGGCCAAAAAACAGAAAGGGACGACATGGTTGTCTGTTTTCAGTCTGAGCCTGGGGATTGCCATTTCTTTGCCGATAGCTTTAGGGATCTGGGAAGAATTTAATTTCGATCGTTTTCATAAAGATAAGGATCAAATTTACCGGGTGCTTACCATTGGACGGGAGTATGCTTATTCTTCTTCTTTCAGGCAATTCGGGGATGCGGTAAAAGAGGTCGTGCCCGAAGTGAAAGAGGTTTGCCGCATCAGATATAATGGGATAACTCTCAAATCGGAAAAACAGTTGCTTACGGGAAGAAGGACGGTGGAAACGGATGGGAATTTTTTTACTTTTTTTTCTTTTCCTTTGAAATATGGTGATCCTGAAACTTGTCTGGAGGATCAAAACAGCTTGGTGATCAGTGAAAGTCTTGCCAACCGCTTGTTGGGCAGCGAAGAGGCTGTGGGAAAAACGATAACGGACGGGGAGGGTAAGGTTTGGAAAATAACGGCTGTGATGGTTGATTTTCCTTATGCTTCGCATATTCAGACGGAAATTATAACTCCTTTTACCGGCAGGGCGAGGCTGGCGAATTGTGGAGGAGATATATTTACCACCTATCTTAAAATACCTTTCTTGGGGGACCGGCAGCGATTGGAAGAAAAAATCACCCGATTGAACTATGAACAGAATAGTTACATGGAGGAAGAAGGCGTAACCTATCGGCTGGAAGCTTTAGGGGATATCCATTTCAGTAAAATTTTTTCCGATCATCAGGGTAGTAGAAGTGGCGTAGGGATTTTAATCATCGCGGCTGTTATTATATTGCTTATCGCCTGTATAAATTTCATCAATTTATTCATTTCGACTTCTTTCTTGAGGGCCCGTGAGATCGGAATAAGAAAAGTGGCAGGGGCATCGAGAGGAAGTTTGATCGGATATTTTTATCTTGAAACCTTGTATTATGCCATGCCGGCCCTGGTTATAGGAGTGTTGCTGGCCTGGGCGGCTTTGCCGTTGTTTAACGAGGTAAGCGGTTATCGATTACACCTGGACTTGATCTCCGGACGTTTCTACGCAGTGCTGGGAGGTTTGGTAGCCCTTATCGTTTTGGGAGCAGGTTCTTTTCCGGCTTTTCACATGACTCGCTACAATGTCATAGATACCGTATACCGCCGTTTTAAAGGTAAAGCGTTATCCCTATTGCGTGAAATGTTGTTGGTTGTGCAGTTTACTTTTTCCATTTCTTTTTTGTTGGCCTTGTTTTTTGTACACGATCAGATCGGATATATGATTCACTTCGATGTAGGGCTGGAGAAAGACCGGGTGATCTGTTTTTATCCGAAATCCGCGATGCTTCAACACTATCGAACGGTGGAGGAAGAATTGTTAAAGTCTCCCGCCATCGGTCAGGTGTGCATGAGGGATAATTTACCCGTAAACTGGGCCGATGGTTTTCCGATGCAAAAACCGGGTACCCAGGAAAGAATAGGAGTGGAGTTGTGTGAAGTGGAGCCTAATTATTTCGATTTTATGGGTATGGAATTTGTGATGGGCGAGGCTCCTTTTCCGGTGCAGGGGAATACGAACTATGTCGTACTGAATGAAACGGCAGTGAAACAATTGGAACTTAAGGACCCCATTCATGCAGTGGTAAGTTTTTGGGATGAGGACTGGATTGTAAAAGGGGTGGTCAGAGATGTTCTGGATAAAGGTTTAAAAACGAAAACAAGTTCTCAGGTCTATTATGCTTTTTCCGGGTTGATGGAAGAGTCCAATAACGTGATAATGTGCAAAGTCTCCGGCAATACGGCGGATGCTATCGAAGCGGTAAAGGAACAATGGGATATTTATCATGCCGATTATCCTTTCGAGTATCATTTCCTGGATGAAGCTTACGCTTCGTTGTATCGGAATGAACAACGGCTGGAAAAGATTTTCACTTATGCGATGGTGGTGATGATGCTGATCAGTGTTACGGGTTTGTTTGCCATGGCTTATTATATGATGCAGTGTCGCGTCAAGGAAATCGGAGTGAGGAAAGTCAATGGGGCGACAACGGGCAGTCTGTTGTTTTTGCTAAACATCGATTTGCTGAAATGGGTGGTAGTGGCCTTTTTTCTTGCCTGCGGGCTGGTTTGGTATTTTATGGATTATTGGTTGAATCATTTTGTTTACCGGATTCAACTGAGCGCATGGAGTTTTTTGGTAGCGGGAATTGCCGCTATTGCGGTAGCCCTGGTTACGGTGTCGGCATTGACCTGGAAGGCTGCGCGATGGAATCCGGTAGATAGTTTGAAAGGGGAATAAAGAGGGAGGAAGGGCTTTCGGATGTCGCTATGGGAAGCCTGGGACTTCCTGTTTGCCGGATGTTGAAAAATGAGGGGAAGGAATTTTTATTATATCTTTCTGGTTTTCCATTATTTGTCGTAATTTTGTATCTTAATCCATAAAAAATTGTTAGAATGATTACAATAAATAAGTTTGTTACTTTAAGTTATGAACTGAGATCGTAAAAAGACGGTGAAGTATTGGAAACGGCCGGAGCGGACAGTCCCCTGGAATTTATCTATGGTCAGGGACAAACGCTGGAATTTTTTGAGATGAATTTATTGGAAAAAAAGGAAGGCGACAAGTTCGATTTTAAAATTCCGGCAGCCAATGCTTACGGTGAATTCAATGAAGATATGGTTGTCGATCTTCCGAAAGATATTTTCAGTGAAGTGGAAGAATCGGAAATGGTTATCGGCAACGTCCTGCCGATGATGGACAGCATGGGACGGCGCTTGCGGGGAAAGATCGAATCGATCGGAGAGGACGAAGTGCGGGTGAATTTAAATCATCCGATGGCCGGTAAGGACCTTTATTTCAAGGGTGAGGTACTGGGAGTGAGAGATGCGAGCGAAGAAGAAGTAGAGGCTTTGCATGCCCACAAGTGCGGCGGATGCAGCGGTTGTGGTTCCGAAGGTGGCTGCGGTTCTGAAGAGGATAGTTGCGGATGTGGTTCGCATGACAATGGCTGCGGCTGTTGTCATTGATAGAACGGTTTTCGTTTATCGTATGGCTGGAAATTCAATAGGGAAGTTGTTCAGGCTGATGTCGTTCGGGGAGTCGCACGGCATCGGCGTCGGCGGGGTGATCGACGGTTGTCCTCCGGGGATCGAATTGTCGGGGGAAGGGATCCGGCCCGGACTCAATCGCAGGCGGCCCGGGCAATCGGAGGTATCGACGCCCCGGCGGGAGAAAGACGAAGTGGAGATCCTTTCCGGAATTTTCGAGGGAAAATCCACCGGTATGCCTATTGCTTTCGTGGTGCGCAACCGGAATCAGGAGAGTAAAGACTATCATCATCTGAAGAATTTATACCGTCCTTCGCATGCCGATTATACGTGGGAAAAGAAATACGGTATCCGGGATTATCGGGGCGGAGGGCGATCGTCGGCCCGTGAACACATAGCGCGGGTGGTTGCGGGAGCTGTCGCCCGGCAGGTGTTGGCGGCTGAAGGGATCAAAATCCGGGCCTACACTTCACAGGTGGGAGGAATTGCGGTTCCGTATTCTTATCAGGAATTGGATCTGGAGAAGACCGAAGACAATATCGTAAGATGTCCCCATCCGGAAACGGCCGAAAAAATGATTGCCTTGATCCGGGAAGTCCGGGATGAAGGCGATAGTGTCGGAGGAGTGGTGAGTTGTGTGATCGAGGGCGTCCCGGCAGGATTGGGCGAGCCTGTTTTCGACCGTTTTCAGGCCCGGTTGGCGCAGGCGATGATGAGTATCAATGCAAGCAAGGGGGGTGAATACGGTACTGGGTTTGCTGCCGCCGGCATGCGGGGCAGCGAACACAACGATTCCTTTGTGATGAAAGAGGGAGCGGTGAGGACCGTGACAAACCGTTCCGGAGGTATCCAGGGAGGAGTGAGCAACGGAGAAGACATTTATTTCCGGGTGGCTTTCAAACCGGTGGCTACCATTATGAAATGCCAGGACACGGTGACCCGTGAAGGCCAGGAGGTGGAGCTGGAGGCACATGGCCGGCACGATCCCTGTGTAATCCCACGCGCTGTTCCCGTGGTGGAAGCTATGGCGGCCATCGTTACACTGGACTTACTATTGGAATCGCGGGCCGGGAGCAGACCGGCCTGAACGGGAATTTGCTCTGTCGGCCGGAAAGGGAGACGGAAGAAAAGCTTGCGCAGATAGGGAGAAAAGAGCCAGAGAGGATGTACACTAACGCTGACGGGATAATTTTTTGCGTTATCGGTTTGATAATTCAAAAAAGTTTTTAATCTTTGCTGCATCGAAACAGATCGAAGATGACAATATTACTGACAAATAAAGCATGGTGGTGGCGCCTGACGGAATTTAACCGGTGGGACGCACGCTTTATGATGTCTGGTCAGTAATGGAATAAGCAATATTCATACACAGCATATGAGGGCTATCGGAACACCGGTAGCCCTTTTTGTTTATGCTCGGAAATCAAATAGGCAAATCGATAGGACCCCGGTTAAAAGAATACCGAAACAGGACCGGATAAATAAGGATTCCATGGAGAAGGTAAAAATAAAATTATAATCATATGAAAAGTTTTAAAGTAAACAGCGACGGTTATTACGGGAGATTCGGAGGAGCTTATATCCCTGAAATTCTTCATGCCCATGTAGAAAATTTAAAGAATGCTTATCTGCGGGAGATGGAGGATCCTGCTTTTCAGCAGGAGTTTAGGGATCTGCTGTGCAATTATGTCGGAAGGCCCAGCCCTCTGTATGCGGCAAAGCGGTTGAGCGAGCGTTACGGTTGCCGGATTTACCTGAAACGTGAAGATCTGAACCATACCGTGGCCAATAAGATCAACAACACCATCGGCCAGATCTTGTTGGCCCGCAGAATGGGAAAGACACGGATTATTGCCGAGACCGGAGCGGGGCAGCACGGGGTGGCGACGGCAACCGTCTGTGCGCTGATGGATATGGAATGTATCGTTTATATGGGAGCCACCGATGTGGAACGCCAGCAACCTAATGTGGAGAAAATGGAAATGCTGGGCGCAACGGTAGTCCCTGTGA
>CAJKZL010000031.1 GCA_905204385.1 uncultured Odoribacter sp.
TTGGACGCCTAACCTATAATTTTAAAGAAAAATATTTGTCCGAGGCTACTTTGCGCCGGGATGGTTCGTCCGTTTTCGGAGAGGATGTACGTTGGGCCACATTCCCTTCGGTAGCTGCCGGGTGGGCTTTTTCGGAAGAACCTTTTCTGAAAAATTTGTATTGGTTGAGTTTCGGAAAGATCAGGGCCAGTTGGGGCACTTCGGGGCAAAAATTCCGTCAACGTTATCTGGCACATGGGCTTTGGTCGCCTCTCCAGTCTACATTTGAAGGAAACGGAGCGATGGCTCCGGATTCAAGGGGTGGAGCCATCAACAAAAAATTGACCTGGGAAGAAACCGACCAATGGGATGTGGGTTTGGATTTGAGCCTCTTTAATTATCGCTTGAAATTGGTGGCAGATTATTATTACCGCTATACGCACAAGCAACTTACCCAGGCAGATCTTCCCGGAAATATTTATTATTTCGAAATGCAGTGGCAAAATGCTTTGGCTACTTCCAACCAGGGGATAGAGATCGAATTACAAGCCGATATTCTAAGGGAAACGGCTGTAAAATGGAGGCTGAAAGTGAATGGTTCCCGCAACTGGAACCGTTTCGAAAAAAGCAGTGACGGATACGATTATAACGATATGGTATTGGGTAAACCTTTATATCAGATCTGGGCTTATAAAACTCAGGGATTTTACGGGTCGCAATCGGAAGTGCCGACATTCCCCCTGGCGGATAATACTTTACAGCCTTTATATTATGGATTGACGAATGGTATTTTTTTACCCGGGACAAGGAGAATCCTGGATTTAAACGGAGATGGAAAAATCACTACCGACGACTATTATCCTGTAGCAAGTCCTCTGCCTAAATTTCATGGGGGTATTGCCAATGAGATCCGTTGGAAAGATTTTGATTTGAATATTTTCTTTACTTACTCCGTAGGCCGGCATATCATCAAACTTTATGATGACTGGCGGTTGGACGGAAGTGCAAGCGGGGGAGCGATTCTGGCAGATATAAATAAATTGAATGTATGGACGGAATCGAATCCCGGAGCAGACTATCCGAAACAACAGTATTATGCCTACAACCGCTCACAATATCTGGGCAACTTCGATTGCGACGTAGAGAAAGTACATCTCCTGAGGCTGAAGCAGTTGACTCTGGGGTATAATTTGAATGATAAAATCTGCAATCGGATCGGTGTGGCAGGGATCCGGCTATTTCTGACCGGCGAAAATGTGTTTTTGCTGACTAATTATTCCGGACTCGATCCGGAGATCGTCGATATCTTTGGAGGTACAGACGGGCTGAGGTCCTATCCTTTGCCCAGGAAATTTACGGTAGGTTTGACTTTGAATTTTTAATTTGTAATCAAAACGAAGATGAATATGAAAAAATTATGGATATATTTTTTGCTCCTTTTTCCGTTGGCCTCTTGTAACGATTGGCTGAATATAGAGTCGGAGGGAAGCGTCACCTATCAAAGCTATTTTAAGAGTGAGGAAGACATCGTTGCCGTGTTAAACACGATGTTTATCGCCGAGCGATCGTCGGAGGCGTTCAGTTATCCCAAAATAGTGGAATATGCCGGATTGTATTGTGACGAATTATACATGAGTGGATTTAAAACGCTGGATCCGGATCGTTTTTTTGGTCGCGGTGTAGTAAACTCCGGAGGTAACAGTTGGGCGAATTACTATAATATCATTTATCTGGCGAATGTGCTGGAAGAAAACCGCTACCGTTTTGAAGGAATAACGGAAGAACGGGAAGATTTCTGGTTGGCACAGGCCAATTTCATGAAAGCTTTTGCTTATTTCAGGGTCGCTCAATTGTGGGGTGATGCTCCAATTCCCGCTAATTCGTCCGATTTGGATGCTATCGGAAAAAGTCCGTTAAAAGAGGTGCTGGGAGAAGCACTCGAGGCGGCGGAAAAAGCTACTATTCTTCCGCCGAAAGAACAGTTGACGGATGCTCATGGTAAGACCATCACTTCCAAACAATATGCCAGTCTGGGGACGGTTTATACCCTTTTAGCTAATATTTATGCCTGGATGGGCGGATTGTATAATGAAGAAAGCTATTGGCAAAAAGCTCAGGAGTATGCTACTTTGGTTATTGGAGACGGTGCTGGCGGACAAACTGCCGGTAATTATCGGCTCGAACCAGGCATTCCGGAACTGATCAGCAATGTTTTCGGGAGTAAACGCAATAGTGACGAAATTATTTTCAGTATCACTTATTCTTCTCTGGATTATGATTTTCCTAGTTCTCCCTTGCCATATAGTTACATTTATCCCGGCTATCTATTGTTAGGCTACCCGGTTGTAGACAGCGATCCGGCAAACGTAGCCGATGATTTCGGTGGTTCTACCAAAGCAAGAATAACCGTCGAGAGTGTGAATGATTTGTTTTCCCTTGCAGGAGATATCCGGAAAGAAGAATATTGGAAAGACTTGGGTACGGTTGAATACAATACAGGTGAAGTTTCGCCTTATGCCTATCTGTACAAATGGCGGGAAGTGATTTTGTCGAACGAGGAAAGTACCGATCCGATGATTACTGCCATTAATACAGATAAAGTCGTTTGGCGTTTGGCCGATCTGAAACTCTTGCGGGCAGAATGTTATGCACGTCTGGGACAAACGGATAAAGCCGTTGCCGATCTGAACGATATTCGGGAGCGTGCCGGGGTGGAAACTTATAACGGGATGATGGAAAAAGAAGCTTTAAGAAAAGAAATTTTCAGGGAGCGCGAACGGGAACTGTACGGGGAAGGCTGGCATTATTTCGATGCTGTCCGTAATGGAGTGCATCCCCGGGATAATTATTATTTGGGGCGGATTTCCCCGACCTATGCTCAATTGTCGGATGCAGACATACAGAATGGGGCTTGGTATTTGCCAGTGAATAAGGAAGCATTTACAAAAAATCTTAATATGACACAAAATACTTACTGGTTATGGAGACAATAAATCAAATCACGAAGGGAGCCATCTTACTTTTTGTCGTAGTCTTATGCTCCTGTACGAAATATAATTACATAGACGGCGGATTAGCTGACGGGAATCACGATTGTAGTATGTGGGACTATTTTCATCTCCAGCCCGAGGACTTGGATTCCACCCTATTGATGATTGAACATGCCGGCATGAAGGAATGGTTCGATGGAAGCCGGAAAGATCAGATTACGTTTTTGGGGATCACCAACCTGGCTATTATGCGCTTTATCCTCGATCACAATTATGCAGCAACCTCCGAATCGGAAAAATGGCAGGGGGTAAAAGGGATTCCGGCAGACTCCTGTGCTGCCATTTTAAAACGTCTGATCATTCCCCAGCGTCTGACGGTCGAGGATGTTCCCCGCGGAAAACGGGAGAAAAAGAGCGGACCTGACGGGATATATTGGGAATTGACAGGAGGAGCCACTTATACCACCCTCAAAGGAAAAGTGTCTTGCTGGAGCTATCAGATGGATTACAGCATTATACCGGAAGGGGGGGAAGTAACCCTGTTTATTGCCCGGGAGGGGACCCGTTATGAAGGCGACCGGATTGTTTCGACAGATATCCGGACGACGACAGGCGTGGTGCAGGCGTTGAGTTATAATTTTAATTTCAAAAACCTTTAACGGACAGATTATGAACAGGATCATTTTTACAATCCTATCGGGGATAAGCATCTTGATATTTACGGCTTGTGAAAAAGAACATCCCGGATATTTATTCAGTAATGAAGCTGCTTATCCTATAGACAGCCTGGTGGTATATACACCTGCCAGTCAGAAGAATATGATAGCCGAGATGAAGGCGACCAAAGAAAATTTCGACAATACGGAAGAGGGAATCGCCCTGAATCGAAAAAAGGCAGAATTGAACGAGCTACTTCGGAATTTGCAGGAACAATACGATAGCCTTAGGAATGAGATGTGTGATATCGATGATTTGATGTATGAAGCAGAGGAGAGAGAGGATTGTGATGAATACGTTCGTCTTGAGGCAGAATATATTAAAGTGCGTCAGCAGTGGAAGGCGGTCGAAAATCTGAAATGGGACGTGCAATATCAACAATTGCCGGAAATCGATGAACAAATCCAGTCGGCTATCGGTAATATCGAATCGGAAATTGTGTTGTTGCAACGCCGGTTGGAAAATCACGTGGCTTATACCACGTCGGTGATCGATAAAATTCAGGGTACCGCTCCGCTGATTTATACGATTGCCGGTATTCGGGCGGAGCAAGGAGATGCGGACCGGTTCGCTCCTTATCTTTCCGTCATGGGAGGAGGGCGTATTATCGTCGAATGGGACGAGCATATTCCCGTAGGACGCTACGTCATTTCCTTATATGTCGAAAATGAAGGCTGGAAAGATTTATTGGCCGACGTATATACTATTATAGTAAAATAAAAAACCTCTCTGATTTACAGTAAAGCGGTAGGACCGGAAACCGGGAGTCATAACCATGGCTTCGACTTTGGGCCGGTCCTCCAACGCTATTTGCCTATTTTAAATAATACAATCATGAAAATATTAAAATATCTCAGTATCCTATTACTGTTCGGCAACAGCCCTCTACCCGGTCTGACTCAGATTCATTTTTTTCCGGGGACCTTGGCAGAAGCACAGCAAAAAGCCCGGCAGGAGAAGAAACTGCTGTTTGTGGATTTTTATACGACGTGGTGCGGCCCTTGCAAATTGATGGACCGGGAAGTATTTACATTACCGGAAATCGGCCGGTATTTCGATGAAAAGTATATTGCCTGCCAGATCGATGCGGAAAAAGAAGCCGATAAAAGCGCCTTGAAAAAATACGATGTCCAGGCTTTTCCTTGTATGGTATTTATGGATGCCGACGGTAAAGAATTGAAGAAAATAAAAGGGGCGGTGGCCCCGGGCATATTCCTCAGTGAAGCGAAGATAGTTGCAGGGGACGAATTGCCTTATGAAAAACTATATGCAAAGTATCAAAAAAATAAAAAACAGACAGAGCTTGCTGCCGAACTGTTGCTGAAAGCCCCTTATTTTATTTCGACCTGCGGAGAATATGAACATCAGAAATGGAGCGTGAGGATAGAAGCTTTATTTAAGGATTATGTGAAATACAAGGGGCTTAAGAATATGGTGAATGCCGACGATTTTTATCTGATTTCCCGTTTTCATACTTCTCCCGGCAAAGACGATCCGATTTTTAATTTTGTAACCGATCACTATACCGATTATATTAAGGTAGCCGATCGTCGCGAAGTATCCGATTATATTATCGGATTGAATAATTCGAAAATTATTCGCTTGTGTAAAGCCGGCAATAAAGATTACAAAAAGGAGTTGGAGCATCTGGACGGAAGCCTGAAAGAGGTGTATGCGGACGTGAAGTTCGGTGACCTGAGTGTTAAGGAAGTCATCACTTACCTTGCCGATGCCACTTTCTGTCTCTACCGGAACGATGAAAACGGTTTTTTCACGAATCAGGACCGGTATTTTGAAGCGGTAGGCGATAGCCTGAGTGTAGGAGATTATACCCAACCTTTATTGGAGATGTATACGGTGAACCAGGGAAAACTGTCGGCGAATGCCCAGCGGAAAGCCATCGAATGGTGTAGTAAGGCATTGGAAAAAGAAATGACTGCTGCCATGCGTACCCGCTTGCTGATTATTATGGGGGAGTGTTACCAGGGGACAGGCGACCGTACGAAAGCCAAACAAGCTCTCAACCAAGCTTTTCTGATCAGTGCTCAGATTCAGGACGAGATAGAGCGCTTAGGGATGCAGCAAGCCATCCGGCAAAATTTGGAGAACCTCTGACCTATTTCCTGATTTCGATGAACGACGAGTGACCTTCGGTCGCTTATTAACCAAGAGTGCTGTTATGAAAAAATACCTTTTATTTATTTTCGTGCTGCTTACGAGTTCTTTGTATGCACAGGAAAAAGCCGATCCGGATTTCCGGCATGGCAAACTTTCCAACGGGTTTACTTATTATGTCAGGCATACCGCTTTTGAACCGGGATATGCAGAATTTTATCTGGTGCAGAATGTAGGGGCCCTGATGGAAGAGGATCATCAGAACGGGCTGGCCCATTTTCTGGAGCATATGGCTTTTAACGGTAGTGTCAGTTTTCCGGAAGGGATTCCGGCTTTTCTGAAACGCCGGGGAGTCGCTCAGCCGAATGCCTATACCGGTCAGGATGAAACGGTTTATTACATCAACCGGGTGCCTACGGGCGATCCCGGTCTGGTAGATTCTTGTTTATTGATTTAGCACGTCTGGGCGTGTTTTCTGACGCTGGCTCCCGAAGCCATTTAAAATGAAAGTGGAATCTTCCTCGAAGAAAGACGATTGAGGCGTGATTTGCAGATGCGAATGGAGGAACAGGTGCGTCCTCTTCTGTATAACGGTTCGAAATATGCTTATCATGACGTGATCGGGAAAGAAGAAGTATTGAAAAACTTTACCCGTCAGGAGTTGCAGGATTATTATCACGATTATTACCGTCCGGACCAGCAGGCGGCGATTGTTGTCGGAGACATCGACGTGGAAAAAGTAGAAAAAGAAATTATCCGGCTGTTTTCTCCGATTCCGAAACGGGAAAATCCCAAACCCCGGGTGGTATATGAAATTCTGGATCATGAGACTTCTCTCTATGCGAAAGTCATCGATAAAGAAGTTCCCGGTAATGCTGTGATCCTGATGAAAAGGATCAAAGAAGAGCAACCTGCTTCGCTCGAAGAAATGATGAAAAATAATTTGTTGAAACTTTTCTATCAGAATATTGTGCAGCGTGAATTACGGAATTATTTACGCGAATACAATCCTGATTTCCTGCAAGCTAATATCAATTATCAGGGGTTGACGAGGGAATACGGTTCGCTGTATTTGTTTGTACGGGCTTATCCGGGAAAGGACAGACAAGCGCTGCGTCAGCTACTCGGACTTTTAGACCGGATCAACCGGACGGCATTGAACGCGGAAAATGTGCAGGAAGAAATCGATCGATACCTGAATGGATTGGATGAATCGGATAAAAAAGGAAATCGTTTTCCTAATGGTGTTTACGTCAATATGTATCAGGCTACTTTTCTCGAAAATAAACCTTTTACCACGATTGCAGACGATATGGCCATCTCCCGTCGCATACTCGGCGACATGAAAGCCGGGGATTTGCAAAAATGGGTGAAAAAGTGGTACGACGACGATAAGAACTGGGTATTTATCATGCAGGGTAATGATTCTACCTACTCCTTCCCGACCCAAACGGAAATCCTTTCCATCATGCAAGAGGTTAAAAATTCCGAACTCAGCGGATCGGGCCCTTCAGTTATTGCCCAGCCCTTGATCGATTTTGAGATTCAGCCGGGCCAGATCGTGAAAAGCCGGAAGCTAAAAAAATTGAATGCTGAGCAATGGATGCTTTCCAACGGCTTGACGGTATATTATAAATACAACAATTACGAAAAAGGAAAAACAACTCTATTCGGCATAGGGAAAGGGGGGAAATCCTTGCTTAAAGCCGAAGACCTTCCCTCGGCGGACGCTTTGAACGCCTTGATGCTGCAATCCGGGATCTATCATCATGACGACAGAATGATGAGTGCCATCATGAAAAACAAGAAAGCCGCCATGATGCTGCAATTGGGAGCGGAAAGCCAAACCATCAATGCCTCTGCGGAAGGCGATGATGTGGATAGTTTGTTCTGTCTGGTATATCTTCAGTTGACCCATCCGCGCTTCAGTCGCGATGAGTTTGAAAAATTCACCTATAGTGGAGAGCAGGATTTCCTGAGCCGTCCGCGTACAGTGGAAGATACCTTAGCGGAATGGATGCGGCGGATGCACTATATCGATTCTCCCCGCCTGTGGAAGCAGGACACGGCCTATTACCGGAGCATGGATTTCGACCGTATGAAAGACATTTATGAAGAATGTTACGGAAATCCTTTCGGCTTTACCTTCTATCTGGTTGGTGACCTTCCGGCCGGCAGGGCGCGGCTGTTGGTTGAAAAATATCTGGCTTCCCTTCCGGTCAGCGCCAGGAATACGCACCCCATCCATTACAATTTCGAACGGCGGGGGTCTGTCAAAGAAACGCTGTCTGCCGGCATTCCCGAAAATAAGTATATCGTCGATATAGAATTTTTCAATTTCCTGCGCCTGAGTCCGAAGGAAAGATTAGCTTTCAGGTTGTTGCAACATATTTTGCAGGATCGCTATCATTATTCCATCCGGGAAAAGGAAGGCGGTTCTTATAGCATCGATGTACAAGCCGTTGCCGGAGAGAAGGAACAATTCCTGGGTGTCACTTTCGAAAGTTCATCGGATAAAGGCGACCGTATGCGGGAAGAAGTTCACAGGCAGATTCAGCAATTGATAGAGGAAGGCATTCCGGAAGAAGATTTTCGCGATCAGGTATTCCTTTTCAAAAGGAATTTGGAAAAGAGAACTTTTCAACCTACGAATGCTACCTGGGTCAATGAAATGAAACAATACCTGGAAACAAAGCAATTTACCGAATCGAATGCTTTGCTGGAAAAACGGATCGATGAACTCCGTCCTTCAGATGTACAGAAAATAGCCCGGAAATTCTTTGCCACAGCCGAATGCAAGGATTTGGGGGTGAAATCCCGATAATTTTTGAGAGATTTGAAAAAATTATATATCTATTTTATTTGTATCGGAATAATAGCTACTATCGTATTTGCCGGATGCCGGCAAGAGGTTATCGATGGAAATCATATGGAGATCGAGGAAGACGGGGTTATATTGAAAGATCCTTTATTCCTGGATTTGAAACAGATAATCGATGATTGGAATTCTTTGGAAGAATTAGAGATTCTTGTAAAAGAGATACCGATAGAGGATGTCGGGAGTGAGGTCGATCGGCGTTTTTATATGCAACAACAAGCGATCATAGAAAAAATGATGACTTTGAAGCAACGTTATTCTAACTTTAATACTGTTTATCATGTTGCATTATGGGACTCTCTGAATTATGTTCCTACACGTTCGCCTGATTACTACCCGAAAGAAATTGTAGTTTTGGGAGACTGTCATTTATCGGCAGCTGTTTTTCAGGATATATTATCTTCGATAGAGGCCATCAGGCGTGAATATTGTAAAGCGTATCCTTCGACCTCAGACCGGACTTTTTATGCTATGTTAGGGGCAGGACGTATTCTTAATCTTCAAGAGAATGTAACAAAAGCCATTAAAGTGATTAGTGATGAATTAGGGCGGGGATTTGTTGCAAACGGATGTTATCGAGTCGTAGAATTTGCGGAGAAGATGCGTAAGCATGGAGTATATTTGGTGGAGCTAAGAAGTATTTTACATGAAGCAATGCTCGAAATAATAGAATTTTTTCAAAAACATCCGGAAATAGCTGGTAATGGTGGGAATAGTAATAATCATGGAGGGGGAGGCGGTCAAGAAGTTGTGACACCGGAACCATGGATAGAATCATTGCCTTTACCCTTGCAAACGATTGTAAGAAATATTTTGGATGTATTTGAAAAGTACGGATTTGATATTTCTTATGTTAGTCCGAAAGTATCTGTTCGGTTTGAAATACTTACGAATGGAAATTTAGCTGAAATACGACTTCGGACTTCACTGGAAAAAAAATATTTTGAAAGGGTTCCTCTGGAGTTGATACTTCCTCCGTTTTCTAATGACGATCGGTATTTATTAATTGTAACACATGAACTGTTTCATTTAGCATTATTCGATATTTCATGGAGGGCAGGAAGCATAGATAAATTAATGCAAATAAATTCGGAATTAGCGCGATGCTTAGACTTGGGTTTCGGCGCGGATCCCCATCATGAGTATATGGGAAAGATAATGACGGAGTATGGGAAAATATTACGCGATGCTTTCCCCGGAAAACCTGATGAGTTCTATACTTATGGAAGGTGGGGAGGAGGAATTACGGATTCATATAGGTTTAAGCGGCTTGAGTCAGCAACGCGGGATAAAATTAAGCAGTATTTAGCAGATCATAATTTACTTTAAACTTACAATCATGAAATCAAAATTTATTTTTCTGGTATTTGTTTTTTTGCTCGTTTGTTTAATCATGAATGGGCAAGAAGTACAGGATAGTGTGATGTATATCGCCTACATTTCCAGTGAAGAAAGGGATTACGAAGCTTATGAAAGTAGGAGTAAAGAAGGTGATTTTTATTGGCTTCATTTGGCGATCCGGTATGCAAAAGAGATGGAGGGAGAGCGTGTTTTAGTGTTTACCGGAGAGACACAATTAATAACCCTTCCACGTTCCTCTATCGATACGACAGCAATCATCGATTGGACCCAAAGTAAAACCTGGACACCGGAATATGGCTATGCATTATTAGAGCGAATTTTGAAAACGAAGCGTTTTTATTTTATCAATAAGCAGCGGCAAACCGATCCTGAGAAATATATTTTGATCCGTGCTGTTTATTGGCGACCTTTATATTATTGAAAGAATTCTGAATATGTAGGCTGCATTATGGATCGCGGTTACCTGGACTTATCAGGTAACCGCGATGCTTATAAAGAAACGGGCGGCCTATTGACTGTTTATGAAAATGATTATCTTTACAGCTCAGAAAAATGAATAAATATCTATTAAATAATGGAAAATAAAAATAATAATTCCCTGGAAATAGATCTGAGTCATGAAGTAGCCCAGGGAACTTATGCCAATCTGGCCATAATAGCCCATTCTACTTCGGAGTTTATCATCGATTTTGTGCGGCTGATGCCGGGAGTTCCCAAGCCGGAGGTAAAGAGCCGCATTATCATGACTCCTGAGAACACCAAGCGGTTGATGCTGGCATTGCAGGATAATATCCGGAAATTCGAGCAGGATAACGGGGTGATCCGCCTGGCCCAGGAAGGTCCTTCGGCTCCGGTATTCCCTATCGATTTGGAACCTAAAGGACAGGCATAGGAGAATGGGCGAACAGTATAAGCGTTTTTTATCACTGGATATCCTGAGAGGATTGACGGTGATGGGGATGATTCTGGTGAACAATCCGGGATGCAGCGGCAGTTGTTTTGCGTGGCTGCGGCATGTGCCATGGCACGGTTGTGTGGTGGCCGATCTGGTATATCCGTTTTTTCTTTTTGTGGTCGGAGCATCGTGTTGGTTTGCGATGCGTAAGGCCGATCATCGATTGACGGGTCCGGTGTGTTGGAAGATTTTGAAGCGGGGGGCGTTGATTTTTGCCTTGGGGCTGGTGTATAACTGGTTGCCTTTCGACAGGCCCCTCGCTGAATTACGCATTATGGGAGTGCTTCAGCGGATAGCCCTGGTGTATGTGCTGGGGTCGTTTATCGCTCTGGGCCTGAAAAGCTACCTGAAAATATCCATCGTCAGCGTGGTGATTCTGCTGGGCTATTGGGCGCTTCTGGCGGCTACGGGATTCGACGACCCCTGGCATAATCTGCCGGGCCGCATAGACACGGCTTTGTTTGGCCGGGCTCATCTTCACGTTATTAATGCCCGCCGGGAGATGGGATTCGATCCGGAAGGCCTTTTAGGGACAATTCCCGCGCTGGTCAATATGTTGCTCGGATATATGGCCGGGAAATGGTTGGGAGAGGCTCGGGATAATCGGCGGGCTGCCTTGCAATTGATGGGGGTTGCCGTAGGGGTACTCCTTATTGCTTGGTTGTGGAATGGAGTATTCCCGTACAATAAACGGTTGTGGACCAGTTCTTTCGTATTGTGTACCTGCGGATGGGCCGCTTTAAGCTGGGCGGTGTTGTTGTATGTCATCGACATCTGGAAATGCAAGGGATGGACCGGTTTTTTTGCGGTATTCGGGACTAACGCCTTGTTTACCTATTTTCTATCGGGCGTGCTGGAGGTCATGCTGTGGCGCTGGCAATGGACTACGGCAGCAGGACATCAGACTTATTTGTGTGAGTATCTCACTGCAAATGTCTTTTCTCGTCTCGGTAGTCCTGAGCTGAGCGGGCTGCTGTGGGGAATATGTATTTTGTTGTTTTGCTGGCTGGTGACCTATCCTCTCTATCGGAAGAAGATTTTTATCAAGCTTTGAAAACGGGAGGATTTTACATTTAAATACTTTAAGGGCAGGTTTTGTCAAGGTGATTGCCGAACCAAAAAAGATCCCGGAAAACCGCAGTTTTCCGGGATCTTTTTTGTCAGTGAATGATTATTTCTTTTTGTAGAATTTATGAGGCTTGATCATATTTTCGGGTTTGAGCAATTCGTCCAGTTCAGCTTGTGTGAGTAAACCTTCTTCGAGTACCAGATCGTAGACGCTCCGGTTTTCTTTTAAGGCCCTTTTGGCGATTCTGGAAGAATTTTCATAGCCGAGAGTAGGATTCAAGGCAGTCACGATTCCAATGCTGTTGAGAACCATTTCGCGGCAACGGTCAGCGTTGGCAGTAATACCTTCTACGCAAAGGATGCGCAGCCGATCCATACCTTTCTGCATCATTTTGATGGAAGAGAATATGGCATGAACCATTACCGGTTCCATTACGTTCAGTTGCAACTGTCCTGCTTCTGCAGCGAAGGTCACTGTGAGGTCGTTACCGATGATGCGGTAA
Organism: uncultured Odoribacter sp.; assembly: GCA_905204385.1. The sequence goes on from CAJKZL010000031.1 coordinate 12,568, forward strand.
CAGATTTGATTCATCACTTCGGGGATTACCGGATTGACTTTTCCGGGCATAATGGAAGAGCCCGGCTGCATCGGGGGCAGGTTGATTTCGTTCAAGCCGCAACGGGGGCCACTGGACAACAAACGCAGGTCGTTGCATATCTTGGATACTTTTACAGCTAATCGTTTGAGCGCCGATGAGTACATCACGGACGATCCTGCATCCGGGGTTGCTTCGATCAGGTTAGAGGCCAGGACAAACTCTTCGCCGCTGATGATGCGCAGATTTTTAATACATTTGGTCGAGTATTCCGGTTCTGAGTTGATGCCGGTACCGATAGCCGTTGCTCCCATGTTGACTTCGAGGAACAGACGGGCATTCTGGTTCAACCTGTCGACTTCCTCTTCCAGGGTGGCTGCGAAAGCTTCGAATTCCTGTCCGAGTGTCATGGGAACGGCATCCTGTAACTGAGTACGTCCCATCTAGATCACTTCTTTGAATTCTTCCCCTTTAGAGCGGAAAGCCTGGATCAACAGTTTCAGGTCGGCAACCAGTTCCTCGTTCATGAAGATGAAAGCCAGCTTAAACGCCGTCGGATAGGCGTCATTGGTCGACTGGGACATATTCACATGGTTGTTGGGATGGCAGTACTGATATTCTCCTTTCTGATGTCCCATCAGTTCCAGAGCGCGGTTGGCCACCACTTCGTTGATA
>CAJKZL010000032.1 GCA_905204385.1 uncultured Odoribacter sp.
CGTGCACCTTTTGAATAATCTATTCCCAACTGATTAGACACCAAAAACTTACTGAAACGGTAGATAATATCCACCCTTCCGGATTTCGTATTCAGGTCTGTTTTTTTCATGACTCCCGGCGTAAATCCGGCCCCCAGATACACTTTATACCGCAATGCTTTATCTCCTCCTTCCAGGTTTATTCCGTGACGATGGGTGAATGAAGTACGTAAAGGTTCCGACAACCAATAAGTATTCACTCCCCTCAGCACTTCCTGTTTCAGGTGGGCATAATATCTCATCAGATCAATATTACTTTTGCCATCATAATATCCTGCCATCTCCTCTATCCGTAATTTTTCCTCAGCATTTGTCAGGTGGTAAACACTTAAATCAGGTATTTCCAGCTTATAATTACCATTATAGGTAAACCTGAGTTTACCGGCTTGCGGTGCTTTCGTTTCAACCACCACTACGCCGTTCGCGGCTTCCGAACCATAAATAACCGTTGCAGCTGCATCTTTCAGCAAGGTAATCGATTCCACCTGTTCCGGATCAAGGTCCATGATGACCGTAGCATCCACCCCAATCACACCATCCAATACAAATAAGGGCTGATTGGGCCGGGTATTCACATCTCCCCGCAAAGTGACCACATCATCGGCCTGATAATCCCCCATATTTGCCTGTCCGCGCATTTGAAATTCAGGAATTGCATTGGGATTTGAACCAGACATATTGCTGACATTCATTTTAAAACCGGGATCGAGTATCTCCAAAGCCTTCAGTACATTTCCGGAGGTTATCTTCCGGATATCTTCCTTCGTGACCTTTGTCGCCGAACCAGTAAATCCTTCTTTCCGCCGCTCAAAAATACCCGTAATCACCACTTCATCCATTTGTGTCACATCTTCTTCCATAATCACCTTCAATTCCTCTTCTCCCTTGTATATGACTTCTTGTTTCTTCATTCCTACAAAAGAAAAAACAAGCACAACATGTTGATTCTCGGTAATTTCAAACTTAAATTGCCCATTCACATCAGTCACACTGCCAATCGAAGTTCCTTTCAAAAGTACCGTCACCCCAGGTATCACCATCCCATCTTTATCCACTACTTTTCCTACTATCTTTCTACCGACAGGAGTTTGAGGCACCGTTTGCTTTTGTTCCCGGATAATGACCAAATCATCCTCTATCAAATATACAAAGCAACTCCCCTGGAGGACATTCCGGAGCACATCCTCCAACCCGACATCTTTCATATCCACAGTCACACTCCCCATTTCTTTTACTGCATCACTATCGTAAATAAACTTGTAATCACTCACTTGATGCAAATACCTAAAGACATCCGGCAGCGCAGCTTCTTTCATTGAAATATCAAATCTTTTTTGTTGTGGAAAAACTGCGGCATGTAAATTCAGGGAACAAACCAGAAGAAGAAACACCACTTTCATCATAATGAACATTCGGGGTAATTTCGTCAAAACGAAACTACCGTTTTTCAGATTTTTTTTCATACATTTGTACTTAAGGTTAACATGATATACTCTCACAGAGTATTAATATGATTAATGAAAAGCGGGATATATGCCAGTATATCCTGCTTTTTTCTTTATTCTTGAATAATAACCGTATTCTCGGTCACTTTAAATTGTACTCGTCCGGTTTTTTCTATTTTGGATAAAATCGTTGCTACCCGGTCATAACGCTGGATGTCTAAAGTAAAATGCGCTTCTTTCAAAGACGGATCGGCAAAGAAAAACTCCATATTATACCAACGGGCCAATTTGACCATAATTTCTTCCAGTGAAGCTTCTGTAAAATGGCATATCCCATTCGTCCAACTTACATAATCTGCCGCATGGACCTTTCTCACAGAAATCGTTCCCGATTTTTCCACAATAGCCTGTTCGTCAGGTAGCAAAATTTGTTGTATTTTTCCAGTTCCTATCATTACTTTCCCCTTGACCAAAGTAGTGGTCAGGTGTTGATTTTCCGGATAAGCCTCCACATTAAACAAAGTCCCCAACACTGTCACCGAAGTCTCTCCAGCCTTTACAACAAACGGTCGGCTTACATTTTGTGCCACCTCAAAACAAACTTCTCCTTTCATATTCACTTCCCGTGCCGATCCAACAAATTTGACAGGATATTCCAACTCAGATTCCGAATTCAACCACACTTTTGTCCCATCAGACAATATTAATTTATATTCTCCGCCCCTAGGCACTATAATCCGGTGTTTCTCGATCCCTTTTGTTTCCTGTGAAGTTCTTGTATCATACCACAACACATTACCTTCGGTTAATACGCGGGTTCCCATTGTTTCAGCCACAGTCTGACGCAAAGTATCCTCCAGGCTAATCCGTTTTCCATCATCCAACACCAGAACAGCTTTATAACCTTTCGTATCATTTAAGGCAACCACTGAAACTGTAGTTGCTGGTTTCTGCAAATATAAAATACCGATCACCAAGCCTATCCCAACACATACTGCCGCAGCATAATACCACAGGTGGTCGATCTTTCGTGGACGAAGTATTTGACTTTTAAATTTTCGCCATTCAGCCGGAATGTTCACCTCTGCTTTTTCCCGTAATTCCTTTCCTAACCTTTGACGGATTGCTGTATATTCCTCCATATTTTCTTTTGAAGCCCTGCACCATCCTTCCAACTGTCGCTGTTCCCCGGGTGTAGAAATCCCCATTATTTCACGGAAAATCCATCGGGCTATCTCATATCTCTTTTTTAGTTCTTTCATGAAATTTGATTAATTTTACACCTATAACGATTAATTTTGAAAAGTGGGTGAGTGAAAAAATAAAAATCCAAACTTCAGCATAAATTAATGGATTCGATGAAACAGAAGAAAATCATCCATAAATAACTAAAAGATACCCTTCCCTTAATAAGAATGCAATCATCTTCAGACTATAAAAAGAATTTTTCCCAATTTATGACCACTTTAAATTATTATTATGGAATATTTAAACAGCCACTAAGAACCGATGACAATAATAAATTATATTTGCAACCAGAACTCGGGATCTTTTCTACAGATAAAATGATGGTGATCAAAAGCAATAAAGAATTTAAATTATTTTTCGAAGCCTATTTTGAACCGGTATATCGTTTTACACGGAAGTACACGGAAGATGCTTCTATTGCCCGGGATATCGCACAAGACACATTTATACGTATCTATGAAAGACGGGCAGATTTTGACGCTTTCGAGAAGGCAAAATCTTTTGCCTACACCACTGCACGCAATTTATGCCTGGATTATCTGAAACACCAAAAGATCGAACAACAATTTACACTACGGCTTAATGAAAACGAAGACAACCGAAGTTTTCTTCATGAAATCACCTATCAAGAAACTTTACGTCTTCTGCATAAAGCTATTGACAACCTTTCCCCACAAACACGTGAAATCATACTACTCGGCTTGGAAGGTAACAACAATAACGAAATTGCTGAGTTACTAAACATCTCTGTCAATACCGTCAAAACATTAAAAAAGGGTGCCTACAAAAAATTGAAAGACACCCTTGGTAAAGATTTTATTTTTATACTTACGCTATTTATTGGCTAACAATCATTTTAAGAGTTCTCCCAATACTGGATCGGAGAGGCGAAAGTCTGCCCGCACTTTTTATTCAGCTCCGTTTTTTGCTACAACCAACTGAAGGAACCCTCCCCTTGATTGAAAAAATCTGTAATAACAAGTATTACAGACTTTCCATTAAGTATTCGTGATCCAGCTGGGATTCGAACCCAGGACCCCAACATTAAAAGTGTTGTGCTCTACCGGCTGAGCTACTGAATCGGCCACAATGTTTCTCAATTGCGGGTGCAAAGATAGGGAGAAAATTTTATTTTGCAAACTTTCAGAAGTTTTTTCGCTATTATTTTTCATCCGGAAAAAAAAGCGACTCCACTTTTTCTAAGCGGTCCCGAAGCCGGGGCATATTTTTTTGACGAATAGATAAGAGCATTTCGCATTCGGATCCAAAGTTTCTTTCCAGCACTTCCGGTTCTTCATCTTTGATAATTTTCATGACGCTGTTCATCACCAGATAATCGAAACGGATTCGCAAGGTGACATTCACCGTCCTCTCCTCGACTACCGCATTGGCCAAAGCTGCAGAGGCTGCCTCCCGGTAAGCATTGATCAGGCCGGAAACACCTAATTTTATGCCACCGAAATAACGGATAACGACAATCAGAATATCGGTCAGATCTTTCGACTGAATTTGTCCGAGGATCGGTTTGCCCGCCGTGGAGGAAGGTTCTCCGTCATCATTGGCACGGAATAGCGTCTTTTCCGCCCCTAACCGCCAGGCATAACAATGGTGACGAGCATCACAATATTTATCCTTCAGCCCGTCGAGAATTTCCCTGATTTGCTCTTCGGTAGACACCGGAAAGGCAAAAGCGATAAACCGGCTTCCCTTTTCCTTATAAAGCCCTTCCGAGGGTGCCGTTATGGTTTTAAAGACATCTTCCATATTTTACTTGAACGGATTATAAAAAATGAGGGTCTAAAATCAGCAACCTCCCTGATTTTAAACCCTCAATCTCTTTTACTGCACTTTTCTCAATTACCGCAATATAATTTGCGTTGTATTTCCTCAACCTGGGTTCTGAAATTCCGGTCGGTCTCCATCATATCAGTAACTGCCTTACAGGCATAAAGCACTGTTGCATGGTCTTTTTTCCCGATCTGATTCCCAATATAAGCCAGGGAGTATTTCGTATAATTCTTACTGAAATACATGGCCAATTGTCTGGCCTGCACCACTTCACGCTTCCGGGTTTTGGTTTGTAACAACTCCTCGGATATCTTAAAATGATCGCATACCACCTGTTGAATGCGGCCTACAGTCAATTCTTCGGTAGGTTTCTTTACCATTTTTCCCAGAATCTCCTGTACCACCTCCACGGTCAGATCTTTTTTATTAAAGGTCGACTGTGCCAGTAAGGAGATCATCGCTCCCTCCAACTCCCGCACATTATTATCGACATATTTACAGATATAATCGATCACCTCGTCTGAAAAATCGATGCCGTCTTTACGGGCTTTATTAATCACGATTTCCTTGCGGGTTTCGAAATCCGGAGCTTTAATCTCGGCGGACAGCCCCCAACGGAAACGGGACAACAGACGATCTTCCATTCCTTCCAATTCAGCAGGAGCTTTATCACAGGTCAGGATCAACTGCTTACCGGATTGATGCAAATGATTGAAAATATGGAAAAAAGTATTTTGCGTTCCTGTTTTGCCTGCTAACTCCTGTATATCGTCTAAAATCAAAACATCGATCAACTGGTAAAAATGAAGGAAATCATTGACTTCGTTCCGGCGAACGGCTTCAGTAAATTGAGTTTGGAATATATTGGTCGTGACATACAGTACTACCTTATTGGGGAAATTCTGTTTTACTTCCAACCCAATGGCCTGAGCCAAGTGCGTTTTCCCCAATCCGGATCCTCCATATATCAATAAAGGATTGAAAGCTGTCCCCCCCGGACGCTGGGCGATGGCCATTCCGGCCGATTTAGCCAGACGATTGCAAGCACCTTCGATATAACTTTCCATAGTATACGAAGGGTTGAGCTGTGAATCGATCTGTATACGGTTGGAAGCCCGTTCAAAAGGATTCTTCAAACCGGTATTTACCCCTTTATCGAGGTAAACCGTACTAACCGCCGGTTTTTTAACCGGACTGGAAGCTAAAGTTGTCGTTAAAGGCTCTGCCGCCTTTACCCTTTCCACTACGACGGAATATTCCAGCTTCGCTTTAGGCCCGATTACTGCCTGAAGCGCACTTTTTAAAATATCGATATACTCTCCTTCCAATGCCTCATAAACATAGGCACTAGGTACTTGTATGGTCAGAATCCCCTCCTCGAACTTCAGAGCCCGTATAGGCTCAAAAAGTATTCTGAATTTCTCCGGTACAACCTGTTCTTTAATCAAAGCAAGACACTTTGACCAAATCTTAATACAATCTCTTTCCATAGTTTATTGTTAGTCAGATAGTTTTTAGTAAACACTATCCTACTCTTTTCAACATGCTAAATTCCATAAAAAAAATAGGATAAAAAAATGGGTTTTTGCTTGTTTATCTTCAAAAAACTTTTAGCTGCTAAACCTCAATACATTAGAAATAACTCACTGTATATCTGCCATTTAACAACACAAACAAATGTATTCTTCCCTTAAAATCTACAACGCCCATTTATCAGAAATAAATGCTTTCAAAAACCGATATCTCTTCCTAACCAATTCATGGTAAAGGAGAATAAGAAGAAAAAATATTGACATAATAAATATGTAGTACATACTATTATGTCAATATTTTTCTTAACACTTGCCCGCCTATTTAGAATTGATCCAATTAATGATTTATTCTATTTTAACAATAAACGCATCTTTAAAACTCTTTTTAACATTTCCTAAATCTTTCTCAGCTTGTTTCAGGTTTTTGTAAGTTTGAATAAGATACAGAAATTTTCCGTTCCGTCTTATTTCCTTCAAATCAGGGTATTGAAGATACATATCAGCATTCAACGCCAGAGGTTTGTCGGTTTGAGCAACTACAATGCCGTAATCATTCTGCAGCATGTTTTTCCCGGAAGAAAAATCGAAGACGGATAAATTCAGAAACCGTTTAGGATTTTGTCTGAATTCCGTCAGCAGTTTATCTAGGTTCTCACTGACGGCCGTCAGATTATAATATAGTTCGTTATCATTTACTACATTTCCTAAAGTCCCTTGCCCCTGATTAATTTTGATTACAATGGAATCTGCCTGCAATAAAACATGATTCAGATAACGGACTGTGTTGTTTAGATTGATGCTTCTCAGGGAATCACTGATAGACGAAATATTGTCCAGGCTACTGTTGACTTTCGAATTATTGCTTTCCAGATTAGCGGTTATGCTGTTGATATTTTCCAGAATAGTAGAAATCTTTCCCGATTCTTCCTTTAGGAGTGAATTTAAGGTACCGGAGGCTTCTTCCACATTATCCAAGGTCCTGCTGACACTTTTCAGGGAACTGCGGATATTTCCGTTAGCTCCATCACTGAAAATTTCCTGTAAAGCCAGCAGAACCGAATCCAGCGAAACCATTACATTTTCAGCTTTCCTCTTCAAGGGTTCCAACTGTTTATTCAATTGCTCCATTAATCCCAACTCCAGCTGACTGCGGAGAGTATCTCCGCTTTCGGCATAAGTCGTGGAATTGCCCGGAATCAGATTGATCGACTTCGAACCCATCAAATCGGAGCTTTGAATAGCTGCTACCGAATTGGATGGGATCTCCAGTTTCTTTCCTACTGTAAACTGAACCAATACTTTATCGAACCTCTCCCCGGTAAAATTTATGGCAGTGACCTGCCCGACACTATACCCCCTATAAATGACCGAACTGGAAATCTTAAGTCCATCCACCCGGTCGTATACCCCATAAAAAACATTATTGCGGTCGAACAAAGCTTTGGCTTTAAGAAAATTTATTCCCCAGATCAGAATGATGATGGCAGCAATTGCCGTCAAGGCAAGTTTCACTTCTCTTTTTATATGTATCATATTCCCTTTTTATTTTAGTTTGTTTTTATTCCAAAGTCGTTCTCACGAAATTATAATAGTTTTTCCCATTTTTTCCATCCCTATCCCATCACAGTTCTGCAGCGCCAAAAGGTCGACGGCCTCATTGTGATTCCTGTTCCAACTTTCTGGCCTCGGCCACCGAAATTACGTTTCCTTGATATATAGCGATAATAAAACAGTCTTTTACCTTTTTCCTGACTTCCTGCAAAGATTTTTTCACTTCATTCAAATCGGGCGCAGCGGAAACATAATACCGATAACGACCTGCAGAATTCAATTCAGAAACCTTTTTGCCCGGACACAGGCCAGCCTGATTTTTTACCCGGGATGTTGCCGATGCTACCTGTATCGCATATTCCGGCCGTCCTTTCACCGTTCCCTCCTCCTTAATAACTCCTTTCTTTTCTCCAGTTCCTTTTACCGGCTGGTTAAGGGCTTTTCTTTCCACTTTAGCTTTATAGACCTGAAAGCCTTTGAATATTCCTTTTGCTATTTTATCCTGTCCGGTTGCGGACATCATGTATCTTTCCTCTTCCGGATTGGAGATAAACCCTACTTCAATCAGTATAGCCGGCATGGCAACATCTTTTAAAACCCATAAAGGCCCCTGCCGTACTTCCCGGTCGTTTTGACGGGTACTCTTAACAATTTCCTCCTGAACATGAGAGGCCAAAGATAAACTATTTTCCAGATGTATGCTTCTTAATAAATTGAACATGATATAAGCTTCCGGGCTGGAAGGATCGAAACCTTCATACTTAATAGAATAATCCTCCTCATATTGAATCACCGAATTTTCCTTCATGGCCACCTGCAAATTTTCTTTTGAACTATGAGATCCCAACACATAGGTCTGCACCCCTTTTACGTATTTCCCTTTCGGATTAAGCTTTAAATCCAACGAATTGGCATGGATGGAAATAAATAAGTCCGCTTTATGATAATTGGCCAATCGGGTCCGTTCTTTCAGTTCCACAAAAACATCTTTCTTCCGGATATATACCACTTCAACATCAGGATAGGTCTGTTCGATCATCTTACCGACCTTCAGAGCCAACGATAAGACGATATGCTTTTCCGAAGCTTTAATACCCATAGCTCCGGGATCTTTGCCCCCATGTCCGGCATCTATGCACACACGCCTGATTTTTCCCAAGTTGGATTGTCCGACGGAAATATTGACGGAAAGCAAAGTCATTATAAATAACAAGATTCCGCTTATTCCGTATCTATTTATCATGATATTTAAAACTTTTTAAAAAGAATGATAGGTATTAACAATCAATATTTCTTACATTTGCAATCCGAATCCGCAAGCCGGAGTGCAATTATTCATCACAAAAATAGTACAATAAATTGCAAATTAGAGCATACATAGTCCATTTTATTGCGATTTCAGTCATTTTAATCATGGCCGCATGCTCGGTTTCATCCCGTTCCACGCATGCTAAAGAGGAAATCATCGAGGAAATGACCCCTCCCGATCAATGGAATTCGGAGGCTCAGGATACGATCGATCATTTCTCATCTAAAAAAGACCGACCGCTTTCTCCGGAGAAAATCATCGGACAAGAAACACAGGATACGATACCCTCACCGCTCATAACGAAGAAAGATACTTTACAGGCCGGCGATTCCACCGTCACCGAAACCATTGTCATTTCGCCCGGTTTTTCCGGAGCAGATACCCTGGCTCAAGATACACTCGTTCAGGACAGCGTTCAACAACCCAAACCTTTATTCAACGACATAGTCAATTATTCTGCCGACGATTCCATCAAGTTCTCCATCGACGGGAAAAAAATGTTTTTATATAAAAATGCTTTCGTCAAGTATCTGTCTACAGAATTGAAAGCAGATTTTATCGAACTCGATATGGAAAATAACGAGGCTTACGCTTCAGGGGTACCCGATTCGGCGGGCGTCATGATCGGCAAGCCTAAATTCAAGGACGGCAGTCAGGAGAATGAAAGTCTGGATTTAAAATATAACTTCAAAACCGGAAAAGGTTTCGTTAAGGAAATCATCACCCAACAAGGAGAAGGAAATATTCAGGGAAAGCTGACAAAAAGAATGTCCGATTCCATCTACTGCGTCAAAGACGGTTGGTACACGACCTGCGACCAGCACGACCACCCTCACTTTTACATCCGAATGAGCAAAGCAAAACTCATCAAAGATAAAAAAGTAGTTTCAGGTTTTGCAAATCTGTACATCGAGGATGTCCCTTTACCGCTGGCCATTCCCTTCGGATTTTTTCCCATCAGTAAAAAAGGGACCTCGGGAGTCCTGATGCCCACCTACGGCGAAGAAAGAATGAGAGGATTCAACCTCCGCGATGGAGGATATTACTGGTTCATCAGTGACTATGTGGATTTAGCGGTAACCGGTACCATCTATACCAACGGCTCCTGGGGACTTAATTTGGGTTCGAACTACCGGAAAAGATACAAATTCAACGGTTCCTTCAATTTCTCCATGAGCCGTAACCATACCAGTGAAAAAGGCTTACCCGACTATTCGCAATCTAAAGACTGGGCATTACGCTGGACCCATGCACAGGATCCCAAAGCCAATCCCTATACTACTTTTTCGGCTTCGGTAGACATGTCATCGGCAAGCAACAACTATTACAATGCTACCTCCATCAATGAAATAGCCAACCAGCGGAAACAATCCAGTATTTCGTGGAGTAAAAAATGGCCCGACAAGCCCTTCAGTATTACCGCCGGTTTTACCCACAACCAGAATAGCCGGGATACTTCGATATCCTTATCCTTCCCGAACCTGAATTTCCGGGTGTCTCAAATTTATCCTCTCCGTAAAAAAGACCGGGTAGGAAAAATCAAATGGTATGAAAACATCGGCTTCACTTATACGGCGGAATTGAAAAACACCATACAGACGAAAGAATCGGAATTGGGAGAATCATTCAAGCATATGGCCCGGGACTGGCAAAACGGTTTTCAGCACTCCATACCTCTGAGTACCAGCATTAACCTGGCTAAGGACCTGTCCGTATCTCCTTCCTTTTCATATAAAGGAGTAGCCTACTTAAGTTCCATCCGGAAAGGGGATTGGGTAACGGATTCCACCATGCCCAATTACGGTTACATCCCCATCGACACCATATACGGATTGCATTATGCACACAATTATTCCACCAGCATATCCTTATCCTACAACCCCACGATCTACGGTATGTATCAGTTTAAACCGGACAGCCGTGTCTTTGCCATCCGGCATGTGGTCCGCCCAAGCGCCAGCGTATCGTATGCTCCGAATTTGGGAATAGACCCCAAAAACTATTGGAAAACCTATCTGGATAAGAATGGTGTGGAACAAAAATACTCCATTTTCGAAGGAAAAATCTATGGAACTCCCACCGGAGCAGAACGGTCGCAGCAAAGCGGTAGTTTGAATCTGAGCCTGGACAACAATGTAGAAATGAAAGTCCGGAACGATCAGGATACCACAGGAAAAGAAAAATACAAGAAAGTCAAACTTCTCGAAAGTTTCAGGATTTCCTCCAGTTATAATTTCTTTGCCGATTCCATGCGCTGGTCTACCATCGCATTGTCCGCCCGTACCAAAGTCATTAACAACAGGGTGAACATCAATTTAACCGGAACGCTGGATCCCTATGCCATCAATGCCAATGCCGTGCGCATCAACAAATACAATGGCGGTATCGGGCGTCTGACCCGGGTTTCCGCTTCATCGGGCATCCAATTTTCCTCTGATAACGGAAAAAGTAAAGAGCAAAAAGACGATCAACTCAACGGACATTATGACGATTATGTCGATTTCGACGTACCCTGGAGCATCAGTCTGGATTATACCTTCAGCTTTTCGAAGAACTATACCCGCAACCCCGATCCGCTGGCAAAACATCCTCTGAGCAACAATACCATATCGCAAATGGTCCGCGTCAACGGAGATTTCTCATTAACGCCGAAATGGAAATTCACCTATAGCACGGGTTATGACTTTCAACAAAAAGAGGTGACAGCGACCAGCTTCGGCATCTCGCGGGATTTACATTGCTGGGAGATGACCTTCAATTGCATTCCTTTCGGTACACACCAATCTTATAATTTCCAGATCAATGTCCGTTCCAGTTTGCTGAGGGATCTAAAATTGATGAAAAAGGAATCCTGGTATGACAACCGTTAAACTTAATAACTATAAACCGATGATAAAAGCAACTCTTTGTCTCGTACTATTGCTTGGGCCCATGATGCTCAGGGCACAATTCGATCAGTTTTTCCAGGAGAAAACGATGAGGTTCGACTACTATCATTGCGGCGATCGTCATTCCGAAACATACTATTTCGACGAACTGAAAGAAGAGCCTTTCTGGGGCGGTTCTCAGACTTCGTTGGTGGATAATACAGGATACGGCAACCAGTTGTTTAAAATCATCGATCTTGCCACGGGGAAAGAGATTTTTTCCCGAAGTTTCTGTACCTTATTCAACGAATGGCAGAGTACCGAAGAAGCTCAAAAAGTAAAAAAGGCTCTTCCGGAATCTGTGGTTTTTCCCTATCCCAAAAAACCTTTCCGTCTGGAACTATATGCCCGGAACCACAAAGGAATCTTTGAAAAAAAATTTGAACAGGATATCGACCCTGCATCCTATTTTATTCGCAAGTTCACCCCACAATACGAAACGGTAGAAATTGCCTATAACGGAAGTCCGCAGCATAGAGTGGACCTGGTTCTTATCCCCGAAGGTTACTCGGCAAACGAAAAGGAAAAGTTTATTCAGGCAGCCCAGCAGTTTGCCCAAGAGTTTTTCAGCTTCTCTCCCTACAAAGAGAATGCCTCCCGCTTTAACATCCGGGCAGTCTGGGCTCCTTCGCAAGAGTCGGGAGTTACTTTACCCGGAGAACATGTTTGGCGCAATACTGCGGCAAAAGCCCAGTTTTATACTTTCGGCTCTGAACGTTATCAAATGATCGAAGACTTTCAGGGTCTACGGGATATCGCGGCTCATGTGCCCTACGATTACATCTACGTTTTATCCAACACTCAAAAATACGGAGGAGGCGGAATCTATAATTTTTATGGCATCAGTGCCGCCCATCACCCCACCAGCACCGGTAAAATATATGTCCACGAATTTGGGCACGTCTTGCTGGGACTGGGAGATGAATATGTTGGAAATGTTTCCTATAACGATATGTATCCTCCAGGAGTCGAGCCTTGGGAAGCCAATCTGACCACTCTGGTCAATTTCGACAAAAAAGATTGGAAAAAACTCATTCATAAGGATACTCCTATCCCTACGCCGGCCGACGGAAAATACAAAAACGCAACCGGCGTCTTCGAAGGAGGAGGTTATGTGAACAAAGGCGTTTATCGTCCTTCCTTTACCTGTTTGATGAAAGAATTCAGCACAGACGCCTTTTGTCCGGTCTGCACCCAGGCTATACTCAAGCACATCGATTTCATCTGTCGCTAAAAGGAGATATGAAAGGACTTTGTTGCATATTATTTTCTGTTTTGCTGTTTTTCAGCAATTGCAAAGATGCTAAGCAACAGCAGCATCCTGAGGATCAGATTATCATCACCCCG
>CAJKZL010000033.1 GCA_905204385.1 uncultured Odoribacter sp.
GTTTGCGTTGACTATGCCGGGGAAAAAGGAACGTTGGTATTTTCGTTTGTTGGGTGTAAGATTTCCAAGCTTCCGTTTACGGCGGGTAAATTTATGGAAGTAAAGCTTGAAGATGAAAGTTCCAACCTGGACGAAGTGACCGTGATCGCTTATGGCCAGCGTAATAAACGGGAATTGATCAGTTCTATATCTTCTGTGAAAGCCGAGGATATCAAGGATGTGCCTGTGCCCAGCCTGGAAACTTTACTGCAGGGGCGTATGGCCGGTTTGGGTGTCAACCTGCAGTCGGGCGCTCCGGGAAGCGGTGGGGCTAATGTGGCTATCCGCGGATATAATTCCCTGCTGGACGACGAGAGTGGTTTTAAAAGTACGGGAGCTCCCCTGTATGTTATCGACGGGGTGCCGGTGCATTCCTTTACTTCACCGGTGACGGGGACGAATACTATTGCGGAGATCGATCCTTCGACGATCGAGTCGGTGGAAGTATTGAAAGATGCCGCGTCGGCGGCCATATATGGTTCGAGGGCGGCCAACGGGGTGATCCTGATCACGACAAAGAAAGGCAAAGCCGGAAAAGGCAGATTCTCCGCTAATTTTTCGTATACCGGAGCGATCTTGCCTGAAGCACCCCCACAGATGGGGGGAAAAGGCGAACGCCTTTATATTTTGGGAATGATGAAGGCTGCAAAAACGGCTTATTACGATAAGACCGAAGGGGTCTGGAAATATCCTTCTTCTTTGGAAGAGGCTGTCGCCAACGGTGCGGATTATAATTTATTGTTCGGGAGGGGACAAGGTGCTTTTGAAGGATATATGAAAATATTGCAGGATTCGTTGAATCCGTTTTTCAATAATTCCACCAACTGGTATAAATATGTTTTCCGTCCCGGGAAAGTGTTGAATGCCAATCTGCAAACCAGTGGGGGATCTGAAAATATGAACTATCTTATCGGTGCCGGTTTCTACCGGGAGGTGGGGATTATGCCGGGAAGTGATTTTACCCGTGCTAATTTTATCACTAATTTGTCCGTAAAGCCCATCAAGAATCTGAATGTGGACAGCCGCATTTACGTGGCTTACACCGACCGCAGCCGGGGCGAAGGCGGAGGGGCAGGAGGCATGTATGAAGCCCTGACCGTCGATCCGGCTTATACCTCGACTTTGCTGACCACCGGAGGACCGGTAGAGGAAAAAATTTTGCAGATGATGACCGGACAAGTGGAATCGAATACTTCTTATCGCTTCCGGGGAAATTTACAGTTGGATTTCGAGATTATCAAAGGATTGAACCTATCGACATCGCTGGCCCTGGATTTCAATCAGGTGAACTACAATTTTTTTCGTCCCAGCTATCTGAATGTTCCTTATTATGAAAGCTTGTCGAAAGGAACGGTAGACCGTGACCTGTTGGTGTCGAATGAAAATTTGCTGAATTACAATTTCTCTCTTCAGGACAGGCATAATTTCGATATCCTGCTGGGGTTTTCCTATGATGCCAACAAGATGTGGAGCATCAGCGGGGAAGGATCGAAAGGCCCGAGCGATGATATTCAATACGTAGGAAGTAGCTTCCCCGATATGGATTACAGCGTTTTGTCCGATGAATACCGGGCGCTGCAAAAATACCAGTCCGATTTCTCCGAAACTTCCATGGTGAGTTATTTCGGCCGTCTGGCTTACAACTTCGATAAAAAATACCTGATGGAAGCTACTTTCCGCCGGGATGGTTCCTCGGTTTTCGGAAAGGATGTGCGTTGGGCGACCTTTCCTTCGGTAGCCGTAGGCTGGGCATTTTCGGAAGAGCATTTTATGCGTTGGGCCTGGTGGATGGATTTTGCCAAATTCCGGGCCAGTTGGGGACGTACCGGCAGCCAGTTCGGAATACCTTATCTGGCACAGGGATTAATGGTTCCCGGAAGTATATTCGACGGCGTCCAGGGTATGGCGCCTTCGGGAGTGGTAAATCGCAAATTGAAATGGGAGGAATCCGATCAGTATGATTTCGGTTTGGATATCGATATGTTCGATTACCGGGTGAATCTGACCCTTGATTATTACTATAAATATACCCGCTCTTTGATTCATAACGTACCTCTGCCCGGGGATGTATACGGGTTGGAAGGTACACAATGGCGAAATGCCATGGCCATCTCCAACGAGGGAATCGAATTGGAGGCAAAAGTCGATATTTTCCGTAAGTCGGCGGTGAGTTGGCGTACCCGTTTGAATATTTCGAAAAACTGGAATCGCTTTGAAAAGAGTTTTTCCGGAACGGATGTCTCTGGGCAACTGGTCATCGGGAAAAGCATGAGCGGTATATTCCTTTTTAAAGACGGAGGCATTATTCAAAGCGAGGCGGATATACCGCGGGTGTATGACGAAGAGGGAAAAATGCATTACCTCGCACCCGACGGAGATGAGGAGAATTTCTTTACCGTGGGGATGCACAAGGTGGAGGACCTGAATGGTGACGGGGCGATCAACGAAGACGATATGTATTATGCCGGGAGCGCCCTGCCGAAAGTATACGGGGGATGGGCCCATGAGATTAAATGGAAGGATTTCGATTTGAATATATTGTTGACGTTCACCCTGGGACGCAATATGGTGAATATGTTTGCACAGAATACCCGCTCGGTATCCGGAAGCGGAGTAAGTCCCGTTTTTGCACATCCTTCCGCTTCGGATTACTGGCAAAAACCGGGAGATGAAACTTCCTTCCCTGCTCCCGGGGTGTATCAGAGTTATACCTATCAGTATTCCGGATTGCTGGACTCTAATCTGGAAAAGGTCCACTATTGTAAGTTGAAGCAATTGACCTTAGGGTATAATGTTCCCAAGAAAATCATGAAAAGAATCCATCTCGACGGCATACGGGTTTTTGTCACCGGGGAGAATTTGCTGACGTTGACGAATTATTCGGGCATCGATCCCGAAGTGGTGGATATTTATTCAGGTATGGATAAAGGAACTGTCTATCCGTTGTCCCGAAAATGGACTATCGGCCTTACCGTTAATTTTTAAACCGGACCTTAAAAATGGAAATGATGAAAAAGCTGATTTATATTTTATCCTTGGTGTTTCTAACCGGAGCATGTGAATCGATTCTGGACCTGGAACCGAAAAATTCAGTGACTTTCGACCACTATTTCAATAGCGAACGCGACCTGGAGGCTGTGGTAGCCGAAGTGCATAGTTTGCTGCGTACAGCCTTGTGTGGGGTCAATTATCAAACACATATCGGTTTGAAAGTGGATTATGTAAAAGGAGGGTCGGACTATGTCAGGCTCAGACGGCTCGATCCGACGATCATTGCCAGCAGGTATAAGCAGGAAAAGTGGAGGCCCTATTACAATGTATTGAATATCGTGGATCTTTATTTCGATAATTATCGCCGCGCAGAGGGGGTAGCTGAATCCCGGGTGAATTTTTACAGCGGCCAATGTTATTTTGCCCGTGCCGTATGTTACTGGAAGCTGGCTCAGATCTGGGGGGACGCTGTGATCACGAAAGGGAGTACCTATGTCGAGAAGTATGCTAAAAGTCCGGCAGCCCAAGTGGTGGATACCGCCATTGCTGCGGCCGAAAAAGCCTATCGGTTGCTGCCGAAATACGGCGAAATGAAAAATTCGAACAAGAAAGCACTGGTTTCCAAACAATATGGATGTAAAGGTAGTGCCGCCGGGGTATTGGTGCATTTGTACGCCTGGAAGGGTTGCGTGCTGGAAGATAGAGAAGCGTTGAAGAAAGCGGTGGCTTGGGCCGATACTTTAATGAATCCCGATTTTGCTGGCAGTTATACCTTACCGGCGATCCCGGAGCTAGTGGGTACGAAGGAACTGCTGAGGCGGGGAGAGGGCAGTGTGTTCGAGTTGGAAATAAGCTATACGGACAACAGCACCTATTCGACCTTTATTGCCGGGGCGCCTCTTATCGGCTGGCCCGTCATGAGAAATACCGAGGCTGCCGATATTATCGATAAGCAATATGGTATCACGGTGGGAATGGTGAACTCTATGTATGAACAGGGAGATTTAAGAAGGACCTCTTATTTTTATGAACCGGACGAGCCGGGACGGAATCTGGCCGATCTGGCTTATCTCTATAAATGGCGCAATACCTTGTATCGGGAAACGGCTACCGGTGAAGCGGGATTCGTAGGTTTCGACGCTAATAAGGTGATGATCCGACTGGCGGATATTTATTTATTGCGCGCAGAGTGTAAGGCGAAGCTGGGGGACCGAAGCGGTGCCATGACCGATTTAAACCTGATTCGGGAGAAGGCCAGGGCTACGGCCTATCCCGAGGGGCCGAACGATGTGGATACCGAGAACGGATTGGTGTGGGCCATTTTCCGGGAACGGGAAAGAGAGTTGCTCTACGAAGGCCACCGTTATTACGATATCGTCCGCAATTACTATTACGATCCCGGTTTCCTGAAAGAGTTCGCTGACGATTTTCCTGCTTTGTCGAACAGCGATATTGCCGATGGGGCCCTTTACTTGCCTGTGCCCGAAACGGCTTTCAATTATAACGATCTGATGGTGCAAAATATTTACTGGTTGTCTAAAATGCAATAAGATATGAAGGTTTTGATGATAATAGCTGCGAGTTTGCTGATGTTTTCCTGTGGAACAAAATACAACTATTGGGACACGGGAGTTTCGGACGGACGCTTTGAAGGAACTATGTATGAATACCTGAAAAGTACTCACGAATTCGATTCGATCGTAAAGATCATCGAAAGGGCGGATATGGTGAGTGTGTTTGAACGGGAGGATATCACTTTTATCGCTCCGCCCGATTTTATCTTCTGGAAGTGGTTTTATTACGACGACAAAAACGGGGGATATGATGCGGCTGTCGGTTATACTCCGCATGGTTACCGTGCTATCGGTGAACTGGACCGGGAGTTGTGCCGCAGAATAGTGGAGAGTCATGTCGTTGAAGGAAAGATTATGCGGGTGGATGTGCCTTCGGTGACTTATGACGAATTGGGAGAAAAGAATGGCGGGGGACGGATAGAAACGACCCGTAACGGAAATAAATGTTGGTTGTGGAGTGTGCAGGAACCCTATATGGGGATTCCGGATATGGGGCCCATTATTGTGAATTTGTCTTCCCTGAAAGAAGATGGAAGCATATATGTCAATGTGGGAGTTGTTTTCCCGGACCATGAGCCGGACAAAGGGGCGGTTATCATTCTGCCTTATACCTATAAGTTGGGGGATTTGTGCGATGTCGTAACCGATAGTGAATAGGATTATAAATGAAAAAAGTGAAGACGATGAAAAATATGATTTGGATGTCGGTAGTGGGCATTTGCTGCTGGTGCTGGGGATGTCAGGAGGTTACCGTAGGCTATCTGAATGCGGAAAACGCCAAATATATACCGAATAGAATGGAAATCCGCCTGGTTTTGGATGAAGAACTGGATGCTTCCGGATTTATAATGTATCTCCCTGGGTGACTCCGAAGATGCAAGGGGTGACAGGCACGGAGCCGATGAAGTTCGAAATCTCGGAAGTGAAGGCAACGGAAGGGGGGAACGCAGAGTTGTTTAAGCATCTGCTGACGATACGGGGAGGCGGGAGGATGTCCTTCCCTTTGGTCAGCGATATTACTCCGGGCGAATATACAGTCTCTATCCGAATAGCTAACGAAGGTTATACAAAGGAGGTTATAGATGCTTTCACCTTTATTGTGAAATGAGGTTAAACGGACAAAACAAGAAAAATATGAAGAAGTGGATTATTTTATACGGGATGTTTCTCATGAGCCCGCTTGTTGGAAAGGCTCAGATACAATTCGTTCAGGAAGAAACGTTGGAAAAGGTTTTGGCGAAAGCCGGGCAGGAAAATAAGAAAGTGTTCGTGGACTTTTATACGGTTTGGTGCGGCCCTTGTAAGGTGATGTCCCAGCAAGTATTTACGGCTCCCGAAGTGGGGATCTGGTTTAATGAAAAGATGGTCAGTTACCAGATCGATGCGGAAGACCGGGCTTTTTTGAACGAAGTGAAAAAATATCAGGTTGTCGCTTACCCCACTTTGCTGATCCTGGATGCGGGAGGAAAAGTGCTGGCACGACAGGAAGGGGCTTTGGATGCCGGGCAATTGCTGAAATTTGCCCAAAGGGCCGTTGGCGAAATGATGAGTTTCGAACAGATGTACGATAAGCTCCGGACCACTAAGAATGACGAGCAACTTATGCAGGCTATCCTGCTGGAAGCCCCTGATTTTCTGCAAAAGATTCCGGAAGGGAGCAACTACGACCGTTGGTCCCTGCGGATCGAGCGTTTATACAACGATTACCGCAAGCGGAAACCCGTCGAAAAAATGATGAATCCGGCAGACTTTGCGATACTGATGACTTATCATCCTGAAGCGGATAAGGACGATGCCATATTGGATTATATCATCCGGCATTACGATGCTGTCGTAGAGTCGGCGGGGAAAGATGCTGTGGCTCAGTATGTCTTTACCATGAATACCGATTTGATCCAACGGCTTGCCCGGAAGGGAGATCGGGATTATCTGAAGATATTGGATCGTTTGAAAGGGGAATTGAAGCCTGTCTACGACTACCTGATGAATTTCAACGGTACGGATGCTTATACCGGAATGAAGTATTTATATGACGGAGAGTACTACTTGTTCAGCTAGAAGGACGTCGACCGATATTTAGAATTGATGGACCGGTATTTTGCTTTGCTGGGGAAAACCATCAAGCCGGACGATTACCGGAATGCGGTGGAAGCGATCCATGAAGTCCTGAACGGTAAATTCACACCCGAGGTTTCTGCCAAGTGCATAGAATGGATCAGGGCGGCCCTGCAGGGAGAGATGGATGCCTCAAGCCGCATGGAAATGCTGCTGATGTTGGGTGATTGTCATAAAATGCAGCAGGACAAGGAGAATGCAAAGAAATGCTATAACCAGGCTTATATGTTATCCCTGCAATTCGGAAATCCGGGGCTGTCGGCGGCTGTGAAGCGGTATATGGCGGATTTGGAGGAGTAGATTCCGGGTAGTGTTCCGGAACGGATAACTATGCTGAAAAAGCATGGAAATGAAATGATTAGAATAGAAATAAAAAGCATAGATATGAAAAACTTGTGGCTGATAATGTGTCTGCTGGCTGTTTTTACCGCTTGTTCGGATGAAGAGCGTGTAGGAGACGACGGTTTCCTGTTTACCCCTATCACGGGTTTGAATATTCCCGTCCGGGTAAATGTGGAAGAGGAAGTGTACGTCGAGGGGAAAGGCTTCGCTGCCGATTGCGAAATCTGGTTGCAATTGAACGGAGGGGATAAAATACAGGCCGATGTTGTCCGGGTGGATGAAAACGGTGTGACGTTTACCGTTGCGGTGGCTAATTCGGGTTTTTATGCGGTGATTTTGGTGCAGGGGGGGAAAGAATACCGGATCGGAGGAATAAATCTGGTGACGAATGATTTGGAGCCAGACCAGATCGAGGCTTATGCCGTGCGGGGAGAAATGGCTCCGGTGGTTTATCCGGTGAGCGTTTCCGGAAAAACGGTGGGGAAACCCTTGTTCGAGATGCGTTCGGGCTATTATTTCGGTACGGCGGTGTCGACGGCACAGGGCAAAGTTTATTATTCGGGTTGTGACTGCCTGTATGATGCTACTACCCAGATGACCAAGATGGGCTATTATATCGATTATTACGATACCCGTACTCAGAAAAGAGGAACGGTTTCTACTTCCCGGGTGAATGAATATTTCGCTATGGGGCTGATAGAGGATGAATTACATGTGTTGTTCACTTCCGATCAGGAGAATTTCGATTTAGTGAAGCTGGGGGATGACGGGACGTCGACCTTGGTGCATACCTTACCTTTGGCATCTTTAGCCGGAAAAATATGGAGCGATGGGTTGCACTTCGTGCATGATCAGCAAAGAGGCGAGATATATTAGAATGCTTATCTCATAGGGGAAAACCCGGCTGGAAAGTCATATGTACTCGACTTGAATACTGGGAATGCAAAAGTGATGGACGGCGGTTCGAAGCGCTTTTCTACCCTACTGGTCGACGGTGAGGTTTATTATTTCTGCCGGGAATTGATGGATGAGGATAATTACATGATAACTATTTGGCACCCTGCGGATCCCTTGAACTGGAATTTTAACGACCCCGTAGCCTTGGTGGGAACTCTGGAGAAAATAGAATTCAATTCTCCTTTTTATAATTCGGAAAAACATGTGTTTTACGGCATAGGCGAAGATGAAGTCATTTATACCTGGGATCCTGCTTCGCCCACAGCAAAGCCGTCTCAATGGGTAAAAACGGGTTGTGAATATTTATTCAAAATAAATAGCGATAACAATTAATTTACTAACAATTTAATTTAAGTGATTATGAAAAAAAGTATGTTTTGGTTAGCCTTGCTTATGATGGGTGTAAGCACTGCTTTATGGACCGGATGTTCTGACGATGACAACGGACCCGGACAGGAAGAAGGAGAAGGCGACGGCGGTGGGAATGAGGAAGGGAACGGTGACGTTGTCGGGAAAGACACGGTTTTTCAGGTGAAAACCATCAAGATTGTGAAAGTGAATGATGGAGATGATTTTTATAAGTTGGTAGAATTTAACCGGGCGGGCGAAGAACTCACCGGACTAAAAATTTCCGATTACACGGACCGGGGAATAAATGGAACTCCCAGGGAAATTACTCTGGATAAAAAAGGCACCAAAATCCGGTTGATCGAGGATAAAGGAGGTTGGTATGAGAAAACAGAGTATTCTTTCAACGAAAAGGGATATGTAACCGAAGCGCTCTTTTATAACTCGGACGAGGAAGAGCCCTGGAATGAAAATGATGAAGCAGGTTCCTGGGGGGATGAAACGATGTATATTTTTGCATATGACGGAGCGAGCGGAATGTTGAATAAAATCGAAGTGCCGGATGAAGATGTAGTTGTATTCGAGGCGACTTATCAGCAGGATAGTAACTTGCTCAGCGTTTTGATGGAGCCGTTTTCCGAGATGAGAGGCACTTGTACCGGTTCGGATAAATTGAATAATTTCAGCTTGGATTTGAATTATCTGGGTGTAGTTAGCGGAGATTTCGATGTGATCAACTTTGCTCTGTGGTGTGGCTGGGTGCCCAATACCCCTAATCTGATCAAATCTCTGACCGTAGTCGGAGGAGAGGATGAGGATGATGACGAAGAAGAAGCTGCTTCTACGGGAACGAAAGCCGGAGAACAAGTGATTGTGGTTACACCGGGATATGATGGGGATAAAGTGACTACATTGGATATGAAAGTAGGAAATGTTGCCTGGAAAAAATTTGTATTGAGCTATTGATTTTTACGGTATTCCGATGGAGAGGCTGTCCGTTTGAAGATTTCACTTCGACGGACAGCTTTTTTACAGGCTATTTTTTACTTTTGTACTGTATAGTTGCCTTGTTGTAGGGAAAAGGATAAATTTCTGGAAATGCCGGTGAATGGAAGAAGATATTAAAATCGATATCAAAGATTCGGGGAATATGAAGCGTCTGTTCGATGACTTTTATATGCCTTTATGCCTTTTTGCCGAGCGTTATCTGGGGGATGCGGGACTTTCCGAAGATGTCGTGCAGGATTGTTTTATCCGCTTATGGCAATGCCGGGGAGAGTTTTCCTATCTTTATCAGGTGAAATCTTTTCTGTATACGGCTGTGCGGAATGGAGCGCTGAATGAATTGGAACATCGGAAAGTGGTAGGCGCTTATGCCGGAAAAATAGCGGACAAAGCGGAAGAAGCGTTTTTCCGCGATCATGTCGTCGAAGAAGAAACTTACCGGATTCTGCTCGCTGCCATCGGTAAACTGCCCGATCAGACCCGGCGAGTGATGATGTTGGCTCTCGAAGGCAACGATAATAAAAAGATCGCTGCTTCCCTGAATATTGCGGACGGAACCGTTCATACCCTGAAAAAAATTGCTTATAAGCGCCTCCGGGAGGATCTGAAGGAATATTTTTATCTTCTGTTACCGTTTATTTAACTTTCTCCGAACCTAACCAGGTCAACCGGTGCCAAATGCCCTCCAGCGGTCCTTGCTTATGATTTTTCAACCACCATTTACAAAAACGGATTTGTAGCAGAAAAAAGAGGATGCCGATGACCAGACTCAGAGCATAGCCACAACGGGGAGCCAGGTAGAGCCCGAAAGGAAAATACAGGATGGCTCCTGCTATGGATTGGGAAATATAATTGGTCAGACTCATTTTGCCATAGAAACGTAGGCTGTGGGTTAGTCTTTGGAAGGCTTCTGTCTGGAAAAGGAGTACGAATGAAGCGATAAGGATAGCTGTGAAAGCAAATTTTTGCCACATGTCCAGAATAACACCGACCGTTTGTTGCAGGATAAGAGGAAGGCCCGGATCGGTGAGTTGAACTTTTAGCTGATAGAGAGGTCCGAAAGCAATCGAAGCGAAGATCAGCGTTTTGACCCAGAAACGGGTATTTTTTTCTGAAGGAATAAATAGTTGTTTCCGGCCAATCAGCAGGCCCAATAAAAACAGGCCCGCCGTTTGCAAAAAACGTCCTGCACCGATGGCCCAGAATAAGCTGGCCTTTTGTCCTAATGTGATGTTTTGTCCTATAAAATGCCAGAAATTTCCTTCTTTTGTGTAAGCGGCAACTTCGGCATACATATTACCGACACCCAGGTCCGGAAGGGTATGGTCCGGATGGAACAAACTGACTACATAGTGGTACCATTCGATGGGCTGCAACAAGAAGATAAGGGCAATTATCGATACAGTCCGGTTACTCCATTTCCTGACAATGAAAAGAATCGGTCCGACAATACAAAAAAGTAATAATACATCTCCGGCTGGAAAAAAAGCAGCGTTTAAGGTAGCGAAACCGACCAGTAATATCAGCCGCCAGATAAAACGATACCCAAAATCTTTACCCTGTTGTTGTCGGTTGGTGAACTGAATGTAAAAGGTGAAACCGAAGAGCAAGGCAAAAATAGCATAAGCTTTTCCGGCAAACAGGGAAAAGGTAATAGAAAAAACACCTTCGTTCAGGATATCGAGCCATGCAGGTTGAGCCGAGGCCTCCGGGTAAACGGGAAAAATGAAGTGTTCGAGATTATGAACCAGCAATATGGCCATGACTGCAAAGCCTCTCAAGGCGTCGACAACTTCTATACGGGGGGATTGGGAGGGGTTCATTTTTATTTTAAGGTTGTTATTGCTACAAAAGTATCTGAATTTTAATTTTTTTCAAAAAAAAAAGCATTAGAGGTAATAAAAAGCGCGAGACGGAGCAATAGATTGTGAAACAATGATTTAAGACAAGATGCTGGTAGATAGCGAAGTCAACTGAATCCGTTGAAAAGCCAACTGAACCCTCCGTTGCGTTACTAAGTCATAACTGTTTTCGGAAATCAGCGATTTCGGCTAGTTGGTGGAGGCCGGAATGCGGTCGGAATCCACACTGCAGAAATACCTTGTCGTATATGCCCACCACAAATAGTTTCTCCAAACAAGGTATAAGGTCAGCGACATCGCCCTGTAAGAGATCGTCCCGGCATTTATCAGTGACTTCGAGATGTTCCTGCGTGCGGAAAAAAGCTGCACGCACAACACGGTGTGGGTCTATCTGATGCCGCTTCGAAAAATGATCGGTATCGCTATCGAAAACGGGTGGCTCGTGCGCGATCTGTTCGTGTTCTGCTGCTTCCCGGGGTTATCCTATTGCGAACTGTATAATCTTTCGGAGGAGCATATCCGCACCTATTTCGATGAAAACCGGTGGATACATACCGCACGGCAAAAAACGACGGTCGTATCGGAGGTGTAGTTGTTGGACATACCGATGCAGCTACTCGAAAAGTATCGTGGCACGGGTGAAAACGTTATCAATTTGAAATTTAATTATTTGGCTCGGACAGCCAAAATAGCTACTTTTACAACGTCCTGATAAAAACGGACACAAACAAATATATGTGGTTGGATTTCTATATGTTCGTGACCCTTGCGGCAGGTATTGCCCTGGCCGTTCTGGGGTGGCAGTTGTGCAGCATCCATATTCCCCGCGGGGAGGATACGCACAGGCTGCGGACGGCACGCGCCATCCTGGCCGCATCCTATTTCATCCTGGCCGCCCCGGCCTTCTGCGAGCTTCTTAACGGGGGGGAGGCCGACCGGAAAATCATTGCAGTCCTTACGGTGGCCACGGCCGCCTGCCAGTCCCTGCTGTTCACGGCCACGCTGCTGACCTTTATCCGGCCGCTGTACGTCACTCGCCGGCGGGTGTGGACGCAGGCCGGGGGCGTTGCGGCGGCGGTGGCCCTGTTCCTTGCGGTGGCCCCCGGAAGCGGTGTCCGGTGGATATTCTACGTTGCGTTGGCGGCCTACGCGGTGCAGCTGGCCTGGTATACGCTGGTGTTCCGCCGCGAATATGCCGAAAGCCTGCGGCTGTTGGAGGAGTATTACGACGAAGACCAGCATACGCGGCTGCGTTGGGCGAAGTTCGGATTCTATGCCGCGCTCACGGTCGGTATCGTCGCCTCGCTGTCCGTGTGGCTGCCCCCGGCCGCCTATAATCTCTTTACCGTGGGTTACGTCGTGTTCTACGGGTGGTTTGCCAACCGTTTCTCCAACTATGCGGCAAGAATCAATTATTACCTGCCTGCCGTCATGCAGAAATCGGAGCCGGTTCGTCCGCAGGCGGCGGATGCCGTGGCCGGATTGTCCGGACAGGAACTGGCGGCGGAGAAAGAGTACCTGCGGCTTGCGCTCGAACGCTGGATTGCCGGGCGGGGGTGCACCCGTCCCGAAGAGGGCAGGGAGCAGATTGTGCGGGAGCTGGGGACGACGAGGGAGTTTCTGGGCTGGTACTTCAGGACCGAGATCGGCCAGGACTTCCGCCCGTGGCGCGTGGGGCTGCGGATCGAATATGCCAAGCAATTGATGGCCGAGGAACTCGGCATCTCCATGAACGACCTCGCACGCAAGGTCGGGTTCGCTACTAAAAGTAATTTTTACGGGTATTTCAAGAAACTCACGGGCGAAACCCC
>CAJKZL010000034.1 GCA_905204385.1 uncultured Odoribacter sp.
TCGGGTGCTGCCCGCTTGGGCCTGAAGAGCATCTCGGCCCAGAGTTTCGACATCGAGCGTTCCGGGGCCTCTGCTTTGGAGATGGCAGGTACGGCTGTAAATGGAAAAATGGAAGCTTCCGGTGCGTCCAGGTTTGACTTGAATGCTTTCAAGGCTTCCAATGTCGAAGTGGATCTTTCAGGCACTGCAAAGGGGAAAATGAATGTTTCGGAAATGATTACAGGTGAAATTTCCGGAGCTTCGAAGTTATATTATATGGGCGGGGCTACTACCCGGGTAGACGTATCGGGTGCTGCGAGCCTGAAACAACAATAAGCCCCTAGGGTTTAGTTGGGATAGGATAAGGCGGGAAGGTTGCTGTTTGAAACATAAACAAGGCATTCCCGCCGATGCCATTCTAATTCATAGAGGGTCTAAGGTAAATTTTGCTGAATCGATCAGGCTGGGAAAAGTGTGCTGAGGGATAATTAAACACCAGGAGGATGATATGGAATTATTCCGAAATTTATTTCGTTATTTTAAATCTTTACGTTTTGCGTCGATATTGAATATCAGTGGTCTGGCAGTAGCATTGGCCGTTTTCTTGATGATCGTCGTGCAACTCCATTTTGAATGGGGATACGATCGGTTTCATCCGAAGAGCGATAGGATATTCAGGGTGGAAGCCTTATTTCCGACGTCCTTGCAATATTCGGCCAGTACTCCTCTTCCTTTAGGGGAAATTTTGAAAATGCAACTGACGGGAGTGGAGGATTATTTTATATTGAATAATTGGGGAAAAATGGTTGCCAGGGTGAAGGATGGCGAAGAATGGAGTGAAAAGTTTCCGGTGGATTGCATGCTCACTTCAGCATCGATGGTGGAGATGCTGGATATGAGGATAGTGGAAGGGGATGCGAAAGAAGCCTTGTCGGTTACAGGATCGTTCGTCATACCGGAAAGCTTAGCCCGAAAATGGTTCCTGGGGCAGGCGGTAGGCAAGCAAATACGCATAGGGGGAGATGAGGAGTATGTATTTACCATCGGAGCCGTTTATCAGGATTTTCCCAGCAATTCGGTTTTTGCCAATGTTTGTTATACTAACCGGCCTGTATCCGATTTCTGGGGACAATGGGACGGGCAGTTGTTTGTGTTGTCCGAAACATCGGATATCGATCGTTTACAAAGGGGAATCGATGCATTGGAAGTGGAACCTTTAAAAATGATCTATGAAAGTCTACAGAAGGAGGAACAACGGCGAAGAGAAGGGAAATCTTATTTGAAAGTGGTTCCTTTGACCGATATATATTATGATGACCAGGTCATTTATGATATTCTTCCCAAAGGAAACCAAAAGCAGGCTTTCCTCATGCTGGGGGTGGGAATATTGGTGATTTTTATCGCCTTGGTCAATTTTGTTAATTTCACTTTATCATTGGCGCCCGCAAGAATGCGGTCCGTCAATACGCGGAAAGTGTTGGGAGCGTCCACAGAACAGTTGAGAAGACATTTTATAGTGGAGGCTTTAGTTTATGTCGGTGTAGCCTATGTATTGGCGATGGTGCTGATTCAGATTGCGATCGGATGTGGCGGGGAGCAATGGTCGACCACTTCCCTCGGGCTGGCAGATAATTGGAAGTTGTATATATTCGCAGGGATAGGAGTTTTAATCGTCGGCGGATTGGCAGGATATTATCCGGCCTGCTATGTCACTTCTTTTGTTCCCGCTTTGGCGCTCAAAGGAAACTTTGTACACACTCCCCGGGGAGTAGCTTTCCGCAAGGGCTTGTCTGTTTTTCAGTTTACGGTTTCCGTGGTGTTGATTGCCTGCGCAATATTGATGATCCGGCAAAACCGGTATATCGGTAAATATGCCTTAGGATACGAGACCGAAAATATCGGTTGGGTAAAACTGGACCAGGGATTTGCCCGAAATACCAATGCCATCATAAACGAAGTCCGCCAATTGCCCGGAGTGGTGGACATTACCTTCAGCGATTTTGTTCCCGGCGGAGAAATGATAGGGGGACGGGGAATCATCGTGGAGGGCATTCCCATGCAGTTCGATATCTGGAATGTGCATTATAATTTTTTGCAATTTTTTGGAGTGCCCTTGTTGGAAGGAGATACTATCTCCGTTTATAATCAAAATCAGTCTCAAATCTTATTGAATGAGGGAGCCTTGAAGAAGTTTCCGGTTTTGCAGCGGTATCTGGGAAAGAGTTGTGATGATATTTTTACTTGGGGTGGGAATCCCCTTTTTATCGGAGTGACCGGTGATGTACATTATCTTTCACTCCATCAGCCTATCGGAGTTTTGGCTATGATTTATAAACCGGATACTCCTATGAACACGCTGTTTTTTAAGCTTGCATCCGGAGATCAGCCTGCTGTGGTTCGGCAAATCGAAGGAATTTTCGACCGTCTGGCACCGGAAAGTCTTTTTGAATTTCATTTTTTAGACGATACACTTCAGCAAAGTTATGAATATGATCACCGGGTGACTTCCCTGGTGAGCTTTTTGGGAGGACTTGCTATTTTTCTGGCTTTGGTGGGTATTTACGGAATGGTGGTTTTCCAGACGGAATATCGCCGCAAAGAGATTGCTGTTCGCAAAGTAAACGGTGCAACGGTAAGTGAGATTCTTTTTTTACTGAACAAAGGAATGCTCTATCAAGGGCTGGCCGGATTTATTATAGCTTGTCCGCTGGCTTATTATATCATGGAAATGTGGTTGAGGAATTTCAGCTATCATACCGATATCCGGATATGGATATTCGTTTCAGCCGGAATGATCGTCTTATCGGTATTATTGCTGACGGTTGCCTATCAGAGCATGAAGGCCGCCAACGCAAATCCGGTGCGCGAACTTATTAAGGAATAAGGGACGCCTATTTTTCAGACAGAATGTCGGTTATAAGGTAAGGGTAAACGTAGTTTCATGGTGGGGAAGGGAGGAGACTTTGATATTCCCTCCATGGGCCCGCATAATTTGACGGGCAATGCTAAGCCCGATCCCCGAACCTTCGGTTTTAGTGGTATAGAAAGGTACAAAAATTTCGTTTACGATTTCGGAAGGAATACCGGGACCGTTATCGGAAATTTTTATGCGAATGTTGTTTATCAAAAGTTCTTTTTCGGCAGTGATGGACAAAGTTCCCTGAGATTGCGCCTGCATGGCTTGAAATGCATTTTTCATCAGGTTTAATATCACTTGCCCCAGAAGATTGGGGTCTGCATATATTTTTAAATCCAGAGGAGTTATATGCGTCTGGATGGTGATTCGATCGAAATTGGGTTCCATGCTACAAAGGATGATCATGCGATGGATAAACTCTTGTAAATCGATGCTTTCTTTGACGGGTTCCGGAATGCGGGTAAATTTCCGGTAAGATTCTACGAATGAAATCAGGCTTTTTCCTGTGTCGCTGATTACCTGTAATCCATTAATGGTATTTTGTTTGAGGCTCTCCCGGTCTTGTTCTGCTTCCGGAGCCCGGTAAAAGGAAAGCAGGGTATCGCTTAACGAGGTGATAGGAGCGATGGAGTTCATGATCTCGTGCGAGAGTACCCGGATCAGCCGGATCCAGGAATCGATTTCCTTTTCATCCATTTCGTTTTCGATGTCGTTGATTACCAAAAGTCTGACCTC
The DNA here is from genome assembly GCA_905204385.1 of uncultured Odoribacter sp. The sequence continues at coordinate 3,632 of CAJKZL010000034.1, forward strand.
TTCCCCCTGTATCCGAATGGAAGCGGCGTTGATGAGCAACTGTACGGTTCCCCTTTCGTTGGTGTAACTGACCCGCTGGCTTTCCCCTGGTTTAATATGCTGAAACACCGTTTGCAGGTGTGAGGATACTTTGTGTAGTTGACTGATGTGAGTGAAAATGTCCAATCCCAGTAGTTTTAAAGCAAAGCGATTGGATTGGGTAACAAATCCCTTCGGATTCAGAGCAATGATTCCGGTGTTTATACTGCTAAGAATCAATTCGTAATATTTTTCTTTCTGTTGTATTTCCAACCGGGTATTCTGGATGATATTTTTGATCCGGTTTAAGGAGTGATTCAATAACCGTTCCGAAGGAAGCCCTTTCTTTTCAATAAACCGAAGCGTAAAATCGTCATTGTCCAGCGAATCGAAAAAATAGGACAATTTCCGATTGACCGACCTAAGCCGTAAAACCAGCCAGCCGATGAGCAAAAGGAGGGGGAGGAGGAGGAGAGGGAGGAGAAGAGGCATGGGGATTAAAGTTTATGGATTAAAGTTTAAAGTTTATAGTTTAAAGTTTATAGTTTAGGGGTTAATGGTTGGATTGGTAGCGATGAAGAGAGCTAAGCATTGCAGCGATATTTTTTATTTTTATGCGTAGATTATCTACGGTTGAAACAGGGATATATGCTAATTTTTCTGCAAGTAATAAATGATTCATCGTTTCCATTAAACTGGCAAAAGCTATCGTTGTAAAGTGAGCTTGGTCTTTGTGGCTTAATCGTCCTGTTCCTTCTGCAATGTTTGCTGTGACAGAAGAAATAGCTCTTCTCAGTTGATCGGTTAAAGAAAATTGTTCGGATTTTGGAAAATCGTTTGTTATTTTATAAATTTCTACTGTCAAGTCCATCGCTTTTTGCCATACCTCTAATTTTTCGAAATTGAATATATTATTGTTTTCCATACTCTTAGTCTTTAAACCATAAACTTTAAACTTTAAACTATAAACAACTACAGTCCAAACTTCTTCATCTTATTGTAGAGTGTCTGGCGGGTGATGCCGAGTTGGGCGGCTATGGCGGAAATGTTGCCTTCGTGGCGGGCTATGGCTTTTTTGATCATATCTTTTTCCATATCCTCCAGGGTTTGTATGGAAGAGGAGATAGGGATGGAAGGGGAAGAGGATTTAAAAAATAAGTCTTCTGGCAAAAGGCAGGGACCGTCGCTCATAATGACGGCTTTTTCGAGGGTGTGCTGTAATTCCCTGACATTTCCCGGCCAGGGGTATTCCAGCAAGCGTTTCTGAGTTTCCGGAGTTAAAGATAAATAGGGCTTATGGTATTTCTGACTATATTTGTTCAGGAAAAAATCTGCCAGTATCAGGATGTCTTTTCCCCGCTTACGGAGGGGAGGAATTTCCAGATGGATGGTATTGATCCGGTATAGCAAGTCCTCCCGGAAAGTGCCTTTTTCCACCATTTCCTGCAGATTACTGTTGGTGGCACAGATTAACCGGATGTTTGTATCTATGGGACGGTTCGAACCTACGCGGATAATCCGGCGGCTTTGTACTGCGGCCAATAATTTGGATTGTAAAGGATAGGAAAGATTGCCGATTTCATCCAGGAATAGAGTTCCTTTGTTGGCTGCTTCAAATTTACCGGCCCGGTCTTCCTTAGCATCGGTGAAGGCGCCTTTGACATGTCCGAAAAGTTCGCTTTCAAACAAGGTCTCGGTAATGGCCCCCATGTCCACGGTGATGAGGATTTCATTTTTACGGGTGGAGGGAGCATGAATCTCCCGGGCTATGATTTCTTTCCCGGTGCCGTTTTCGCCCGTAAGTAATACGTTAGCATCGGTTGCGGCGATTTTGTGTACCAAATGACGCAATTGCTGCATAACTTCCGATGCTCCCCATACCAATTCATTATCGGTATTCAACTGATGTTTCAATACCGTTTCTTTTTCTTTGAGTTGTTTGATTTGATTCCGGGATTCGTTGAGGCGGTAGGCGGAAAGTAAAGTGGCTATCAGTTTGGCATTGTCCCAGGGCTTTACTACGAAATCCGTAGCGCCCTCCTTCACCGCTTTGACTGCCAAGTCAATGTCGGCATAAGCGGTAAACAAAACTACGGGCAATTCTTTATGGCATTTCCGGACTTCTCCCAGCCAGAAAATACCTTCGTTGCCGGTGTTGATTCCGGCAGAGAAGTTCATATCCAGCAGCAGAACATCTACTTCATCGCTTTCCAGTACGGACAATAGCCGGTTGGGATTGCTGAGCGTAATTACTTTTTTAAAAGTACCGGACAGCAACAATTCAAGTGCTGCCAGTACTCCTTTATTATCATCTACAACGAGGACGGTCCCTTGCTTGTTCATATCGACGTATTCAAAATGGAATACAAAAATAGGCTTTATTTACAGAGTTACAAAGTGGTAGAGTGGGAACATGCACAGACTTATACAGCCGTTGTTGCTACCGCTTAGCGTTTAAACTCCACTCCCTCGCTCCGGGTTTGTTCTGTAATAATCTGTCCGTCGAAAAGATTGATGATCCGGTGTGCATAGGATGCGTCATGCTGGGAGTGGGTCACCATGATGATCGTAGTGCCTTCCTGATTCAGTTCCGTTAGAAGACTCATTACATCACTGCCGTTTTTGGAGTCCAGGTTACCGGTAGGTTCGTCGGCCAGGATTAACTTAGGACCGGCAACGACGGCCCGGGCAATGGCTACTCTTTGCTGTTGTCCTCCCGAAAGCTGTTGAGGGAAATGTTTGGCCCGGTGGCTGATGTTCATCCGATTCAGGATAGAATTGATTAATTCTTTTTTCTCGCTGGCTTTCTTTTTGAGGTATACCAGTGGAAGTTCCACATTTTCGTAAACGTTCAGTTCATCGATCAGATTAAAGCTTTGAAATACGAAACCGATGTTTCCTTTCCGGACTTGGGTACGCTGTTTTTCTTTCAGATGTCCCACTTCCTGGCCATTGAAATAGTAGTTCCCTTCGGTGGGATTATCCAGTAAGCCGATGATATTCAGCAAAGTGGATTTTCCACATCCGGAAGGACCCATAATGGCGACAAATTCTCCTTCCTTAACTTCCAGGGATACATTGTTTAGAGCAGTAGTTTCCACTTCTTCCGTGCGGAATACTTTACTTAAGTTCTCAATTTTTATCATAGCTTTTATAAGTTTTTCCGATTCTTTGCGAATAATATGCCAAAATACAATAAATGTTGATACAAAGATAGTTAACTCTTTGGATTTACTCCTCTTATGCCTAAATATTTGACAATGCTGTCAAATAAATAGACAAAAGATTTTAGGGTTATTTTGGTAAATAATTGATAATCAGTTATGATCATACTTTGGCATAAAATTAGTCTGAAATACAAAGTAAATGAAATTTGTTGGTAGGAATTATAAAATGATGAAATGATGAAATGGATCATATTGATAGGGCTTATAGGAATCCTAGGGAATAGTCGGGCACAGAAAAAATGGTCGTTGGAAGATTGTATCGACTATGGGGTGGAGCAAAGTTTGCAAATGCAGCGTCAGTTGTTGCAGAACAAGAATCAGCAGCTTAACCTACGGGATGTGGCCTTGGAACTGATACCTTCCGTTAATGCAATATCTCCTTACGTGTCTTATAATTACGGACGGGGGATCGATCCCGAAACCAATACCTATACCAACGTAGAGAACAGGACGATCGGCGGTTTTTCCGTCGGTGGCGGAGTTACGCTATTTTCGGGTTTCAGTGGTATTAACCGCTTGAGAAATGCCAAGATTGCGCGTTTGCAAGGACTGGAACAAACGGAAAATCTGGCCAATGACTTAGCTATCCAGATTATGGATGCATTTTTTTCCTTAGTATATGCCGAAGAAAGTATCCGTATCACTGCCGAATTGCTTGAAAACTCAGCCTTGCAATTGAAAAAGATACAAAGGGAATATGAATTGGGACGTCGTCCTAAAAGCGATCTTTTCGATATGCAAGCTCAGTATGCTTCCAATGAATATCAACTGAGCACTTGTCGGAATAATCGGGAAAACGCTATGATTACCCTGACACATTTGATGAATTATCAGGAAGAAGAGTAATTGGTAATCGATATTTCAACCTTGTCGGCCATTGTCCCGGTCCAGGAAAAATCAGATGTCCAACAGATTTACGACAAGGCGATGAAAGAGTTGCCGGAAGCCTTGATTGCCGGATACAATGTAAAATCGTATAAACTGAATTTAGCCATTACCCGGGCCAGTTTATATCCCAGCCTGAGCCTGAGCGGTAATATTTCCTTCGGCTATTACTCCAATCATTCAGAAGGTAGCTTCTGGTCGCAGGTGGGTGACAAAAACCGTATCGGCAAAAGCGTTGGCTTGAGTATGAATATACCTGTTTTTTACGGGTTGGGAAGGCGTTCCAATGTAAGCCGGGCAAAAAATAATTACCGCAGTGCCCAAATTCAATACGAACAAACCCAGCAGAGCATTCATAATGCCATACGCAGGGCGGTATTGGACCTGGAATCGGGTATACAACAATATAATCTGGCCAGGAAAAAAGAAGAATTCAGTGTTTTGTCCTATAATGCAGGAAAAAAAAGATATGAACAGGGATTGAGCACCATTATCGATCTCAATACCGTGTCCAACAATGTTTTGCAGGCAAAATACGATTTACTGAAAGCCAGGTTGAATTATGTGATGCAAAAGAAAATGGTGGATTTTTACAAAGGAGAACCTTTACAGACAAGAGTACATTAGCATTCGGAAGTTCCCAGGTACCGGATAAGGGCTGGTGTCGGTAAGTACAGGATTTAATAAATCATTAATAGCAAAAACTATGGATAAGATCATTGAAAAAAAGAAAGGATTGAAAAAGAAACATATTCCTTACGTGGCGGGTGCTGCTTTGTTGGCGGTATTTATCGGTTGGCTGATATTCGGAAACCATGTGGCAACGCTAAGAGTGGAGAAGCAAAAGATCACGATAGAGCCGGTTATTTCCGGTATTTTCAATGATTATATCCGGATTATGGGGAATGTAGAACCTATCACCTTTTTTCAATTAACTCCTCTGGAGTCCGGACGGGTTGTAGAGAAACTCATTGAAGAGGGGACAACGGTACGAAAAGGCCAGGAAATTCTTCGGTTGGAAAATCCGGGTCTCGAAATGTCGGTGCTGGATAATGAAGCTAAATTGGCGGAAAAGCAGAATGCCTTGAAAAATCTGTTGTTACAGCAGGAAAAAGAAAAACTTACCCTTTTACAAACCCGTTTGCAAAACGAGATAGATATCGAACGCAAACGGAGAAAATACGAACAGAATAAAAAATTATTCGAGGAAGACCTCATCGCAAAAGAAGACTATATCACCGCCAAAGAAGACTATGAAATGGCAGTAAAAAACAATGAACTGCTTCTGCAAAAACAGGCCCAGGATTCCATTTATCAATCCATAGAGGCGGAAAACATGCGGATGAGTTTGAGTAATATGGTAGCTAATGTAAAAATGGTCCGCGAACAGTATGATAATTTGAATGTAAAGGCGCCCATCGATGGACAATTGGGGACATTGAACGTAGAAATCGGGCAACAGGTGGCTCAGGGTTCTAATATAGGCGTGATCAGTGTTCTGGATGACTATAAAGTATCGGCGCAAATCGACGAGCATTACATCGACCGGGTGAAAAAAGATTTGGAGGCAAGCCTGGAACGTCAGGGAAGCAATTATGACCTGAAGGTTCGAAAGGTTTATCCCGATGTGAAGGGCGGACAGTTTAAGACCGATTTGACATTTGTATCCGATAAACCGGAAAATATCCGTACGGGTCAAACCTACCATATCAATTTACAACTGGGGGCTTCCGACAGTTCTGTACTGATTCCCCGGGGAGCTTTCTATCAGAATACAGGCGGACAATGGGTATTTGTGTTGACTTCGGATGGTTCTGAAGCTTATCGGAGAAATATAAAAATCGGAAAACAAAACCCCCAATACTATCAGGTCATCGATGGTCTGGCACCGGGCGAAAAAGTAATCACTTCGGGTTATGAGATGTTCGGGAACAATGAACGCTTGATTTTAAAATAAAGAAATACCGGATTCTTTTTATTCAAAAATCACCGGACAAAGGAATGGAAAAGGAGAGTTTTATTCGTACGTTTAAAAATATATCCAATGAAATTAAAAATATTTTTTCGCCAAATCATACACCAGAAAATAGCCTGGGTGCTGAATATGATCTGCCTTTCCATTGCTTTTGCCGTAATGTTTATTGTACTGAAGCAGGTAAAATATGATTTGAGTTTCAATGCCGGTTATCCGCAGGCTGAGGATATCTATCAGTTGGGGTATTTTAATGTTGCTACCTGTAAATATTATTCCACCGTTCCTGTGCCTCTGCTCAAGCAAATTATGAGCCTGATGCCTGAAGTGAAATCCTATACTGCTTTATGGAGAAGTACAAGCGAAAAGCTTAATTTTTATTGTGGGGAAATGGAATATCCGGAGGTCACTTTTTATGGAGTTTATCCCGGATTTCTCGATGTTTTCCGACCGCGTATTTTGTCGGGAGATGCGGAAGAGGCCCTGACCAACAGGAGTGGCTTTGTAATCCCCAGGAGTCTGGCGGAAAAATGGTTCGGCGACGAGGATCCGGTAGGGAAAACAGTCGGTTTCAGCCGAAAGGATAACCAGTGGACCATCAAAGCCGTGTATGAAGATTTTCCGGAGAATAGCAGTGTGCGTAATGCTATTCTTATGAAGATGAATGAAGTGACGGATTGGTCGGATTGGGCTTATTATTGTATATTCAGGCTATATAAAGGCACCGATAAGGAGATGTTGCAGAAAAAAATCGTTCAGGCTTTGGATTCCTTGTATTTGAATGAAGGAGGAAACGGTGATCTTATTTCCAGTAGGTACGTCTTTCAGTTTAAACCCATCAAAGATATCTATTTTACCCCTTATGACGAGGGAGTTTATAATAAAAGCGGAAATATTGCTTTGACGCTTTGTTTGTGGGTGGTGGGGATTCTGATCATTGTGGTGGCCTATATCAATTTCATTAATTTTTCAACGGCACTGGCGCCGAGCCGTATCGGAACTTTAAATCTATGTAAAATTGCAGGAGCATCGACGGACCGTCTGCGCAGGAATGTAGTGGGGGAAGCGGTCTTGCTTTCTTTTTTGGCTTGGTGTCTTGCTTTCTTTTGGATTTCGGCATTTTCGGGAACTGCATTAGCTAAAGCATTTTTTACCGCTTCTTTGGATCCTATGGAAAATCTTGGATTTTTTCTGCTTTTAGGTTTCGCCGTTCTCATATTGGGAGGATTGGCAGGAATATACCCCGCTTATTATATGACCTCCTTTCAACCTGCCTTGGTATTAAAGGGATCGTTCGCTATGGGCCAAAGCGGACGTCGTTTGCGGAATGGCTTATTGATTTTTCAGTTTATTGTCACTATTGTATTGATCATCTGTTCCTTGTTTGTCGTACTCCAGCATCATTTCCTCATGGAAGCGCCCTGGGGATTTCAAAAGGAAAACATCAAAAGTACCAATACGACCCCGAAAAAAACCCAGTCGCCTGCGACTTTCCGTTCGGAGCTGAAGAAGAATCCGGATATTTTAGATGTAACCTCGTCGAGATATGTACCCGGTAATTTGCTTGTAAATTGGAGACGTGCTTTGGATACATTGGATATGCAGTTTTATGCCTGGCCGATAGCTCCCAATTTTATTTCTTTTTTCAGCATTTCCCTTTACGAGGGAGATAGCTTGCGGGAACCTCCTGCCGAAAGGGATTACGCCATTTTCAATCGTAAAATGGTGGAGAAGTATGGATTGCAGGAAACGATCGGAAAGGAGGCATTCAAGGCTTACCGGAATAAGGTCACTATCCTGGGATTTGCTGAAAATATAAATTTCGCCAGTTTTGATCACGAGATAGAACCTATGGCTTTTATATGCGGGGACGACATGTATTATTATTATATTTTTATCAAAATACGGCCCGAACGCATCCATGAGACAATGGATTATATCAAAGGGTGTTTTGCCAAGTTCGGAAATGAAAATTGTAACCTGGTATTTTTAGATGATTATCTGAATGGGCTATATCAACAGGAGGAAAATTTATCTCGTCTGATTTTGTTACTGTGTTTGATAACGGTTATTATTGCATTGGCCGGTATTTATGGTCTTATCTTATTTAATATCCGCTATAAGGTGAAGGAAGTGGGCATCCGCAAGATTAACGGAGCCACCGGACGACAGATTTTATGGATGTTGAATGGTATATTTATCCGTTTGGTGTTTTGGGGTGGAATATTTGCGGTGCCCGTCGCTTTCATTCTGGTGAAAAGTTGGCTAAACACTTATGCTTATCGCACTCCGATATATTGGTGGGTATTTATTGTAGCTTTATTGTTGACAGTAGGGATTACGCTGATCACAGTGTCCTGGCAGAGTTGGAAGGCTGCCAATGCCAACCCGGTGGATGCAGTGAAAACGGAGTAGTCTTTTTAAAATGATGGATATGAAATTTAGATTGCCCTCTCGTTCTTTTGGTCATCAGAAAATAGCTATAGTGCTGAATGTTTTATGCCTTTCGGTTGCTTTTGCCGTATTGTTTATTGTCGTTAAACAAGTTCGGTACGACTTTAACTATGACAGTTGTTATCCGGAAGCGGAAAACATTTATCAATTAATTTATTGCAATGCAACGAACGGTAAACATGAAGGGCGTATTTCAATGCCCGTTATTCATGAAGCCATTGGTGCAATCCCCGAAGTGGAGCATTACACTATATTGTGGAGTGGCAATTATTCGGTCTCCGTCTTTTGTGCAGACAAAGAATATCGGGAAATTTGTTTAGATGCTTATCCGGGTTTTCTGGAAGTTTTCCAACCCCGTATTTTGGCGGGAGATGCGGAGGAGGCTCTTAAAAACAGGAGTGGGGTTGTCATTCCGCAAAGCTTGGCTAAGAAATGGTTCGGTCAGGATAATCCGATCGGTCGGAGCATAGGTTGCGGAAACAAAAATAATTTGTGGCTGGTCAAGGCCGTATATGAGGATTTCCCGGAAAACAGCAGTTTTGTGAATGGCATTATCACTACACTGAGGGAAAATAATGATAGGTCCGAATGGTCTTATTATTGTTTTCTTCGCTTGGGGAAAGAGGCCGATGGTAAAGAAACGGAACAAAAAATCGTCCGGTATAACGATTCATTGTATTTAGCGAGATCGAATGGAGGAGAACGTTGTACGGATTTCCGGAGGTATGAACTGTTGCCGATGGAGGATATCT